>DAOWAK010000240.1 GCA_030634605.1 Sedimentisphaerales bacterium | reverse complement strand
ATAGGCGTGATCGAAAATATCGTGGAAATCGAAAGCGACAAATCCTACAACACCACCAAAGAAACCACGCCCGTCTGCTGCTGGGGCGGCGACATCATCTACGTCAACCACAACGCCAAAGGATTCAACACCGGCACTTCTTGGAACGACGCCTACGTAAACCTCCAAAACGCCCTGACCCGCGCCGCCCAAGGCTGCGGTAACGAAATCTGGGTCGCCCGCGGCGTATATAAACCGGGAAACTCTTCCGGAAGCACTTTCGAATTGATCGACGACGTGGAAATCTACGGTGGTTTTTATGGTAACGAAACTGCTCGTAATCAACGCGATTATACACTATATATCACCATTCTTAACGGCAGTAATAATAATTCCCAGGTAGTCACAATGGGTAATAACACTATCCTGGATGGTTTTACCGTTACAGATGCAAAACGATATGGTATTTATAGTAATTCTGTCGGAATAGATTTTTTCATTGCCAATTGCATAATTACCAACAGTATTGAACGGGGTATTTACTGCCGAAATGGCGACGCAACTGTAAGTTGGTGTACTATCAAGGAAAATAATACTCATGGCATCTCACATTATGGCACTGGATATATTCTGAATGTTAATAATAGCAGGATATTCAATAATAAATGGAACGGCATATACTGCGACCGCTCAACCCCAACCATCCTGAACAGTATGATCTACGACAACGGATCCGACGGTGCGGGTTATTACGGCATCAAACTCTATCAACCTTCGGACACCTCGGTAATCCGCAACAACACCATTGCTTACAATCACAACGAGGGAATCCACTTCACCGGCGATAACGAACCGAACATTACTAACTGTATCCTCTGGGGCAATGACGCTCAAGGCGATTTAGAACAGTTGTATAGTTGCGCTGCGACTTATTCCTGTATCAATAGCCCTGACGATCCCAACGGCATTTTACCTTCCGACCCCAATGAAACCGGCAACATAACTACCAATCCGCATTTTGTCGATCCGGATAGTTATGATTATCATCTCGAACCCAATTCGCCCTGTATCAATCTTGGCTTGGACGGCGATTACGACAACGAAACCGACATCGACGGCGAACCACGGGTGATGGACCCCAACGACAATATCAATCCCCGGGTGGATATGGGCGCCGACGAGGTCAATTGCGGCGATGCGTCCAACCCCGCCGATTTCAACGCCGACGACATTGTAAACCTGCTGGATTACGCCGAGTTTGCCCAAATGTGGCTAACCGAATCGACCGATCCGACTTGGAACGATAACTACGACCTGCACCATGATGACATTGTGAACATGGTTGATCTGTCCCTCTTTACCGATAGCTGGCTCTGGCAGGCGTGCTGGTGTAGTTCCAGCCAGATGGCCATGGCCATGGACGGCGGTGGCTCCTCCCCGTCACAGCAACAAGAAGAGTCTTCCGAAGAACCGAACCCATCATACGAGGAACCGGGTATTGAATACCAGATTAAGGTTACCGAGGAAATTCTGGACAACGGTACGAAGATAGAGATTTTTACCGATTACGCGGACGAACCTCTCGCCAAAATAATCACCAGTCCGCAGGGCAAAATAACGAATTTAATCCTCTATCTGGACGATGGCAATCGGGTGGAACTCAACTGCACCTATGACCACCTCGGCAACGAAACCCGTGCCATCTACACCCACTATGACGCGGACAATAACATTACCCTGGTAGAGGTTATTGAAGACGATCTGCTGCTTCAAGAGGGAGAGTAAGGGAAAATCTTGCGTGGGTAACTTGTTACCCACGCGGTTGACTTCGCTGAATATTATTTTATTTTTTGGTTCCAATCAGTATCTGTAGGATGGGCTTTAGCCCATGCAGTCTTCTACCAGTTACTAACCGGATCCACCAGATCGCTGCACAGCACAACCACGGTGAAAATATTCTGACTGTCCTGGATCAGCCGCAGCCGCGAACTGCCCAGCACGGAATGATCAAAAGCAAAACCCTCCTCGGTGAGCAACTGATAACCGTCACGGGGACGATCCGCCAGATAAATATCCGCCTCTTTGAGAGCTGTCCGGGCCAGGCCCGCCAATGCTATTCCTGCCTGATCCTCCCGGAATGGACCAAGATCAGCCGCCAGGCTCTCCCGGCAGTATTTCAAAATAGCCTGGTGCTTACGCAGATCGTTTTCATAAGGCTCATCGAGCAACTCATCAGGAATAACACTCTGAATAAAAACCTGCAGGTTTTCCGTGGTAAAAGGCGGCACCGTAACCCGGCTCCGCGTCTGCACGTAAATCTTGCGGTTGGCCAGCGAATCGGTCGAATTGAATTTCACCATCCCCAGTTCACGCGACCAACCCTTTTTATTATAAACCGACACCGCCTCGGCACTGTGCAGCATCCCCCGCTCCGGCAGCAACGCCAAAACTTCCGTCGCATCCGTCTGCCCCACCGCGATCTGACTGAATTGCCCTTCCAGCGGCAACGCCTGACTGGAACATCCCACCGCACTGACAATAATCAAAAACAAACCGACCATTAACTTAATAGCATTACGCATAGCTGTTCTCCTTAACATTTAAATATCCTTTTATCGCTCTGCCGTCCTTTAGTCAAGTGCTGTATTTTAACCGCCCCCAGCAGTTTTCAAACCACCGGACAATATTCATATTCCTGACTCTGCCGGTGAATCTCAAAAAACAATTGCCGCTCAGCCTCGCTGAGATCAACCTCTCGCCGGGCCATAACTTTTTCCGCAACTTCAATCACTTTCTCCAGAATCGCTGCGCTGCGCCCCTCGTCGGTCAACCAGCTAAATGACGGCACAAATCGTGGCACAAAACCCGAATTAAAAATGCTGCAGGCAAATCCCACCACACTTCCCGTGCTGAACATGGTGTTGACCGAAGTCTTGGAAAAATCCCCCATAGTCAACCCGACAAACATCTGCCCCGAATCAACTTCCCTCCCGTTGATCGGCACCCGCACCGGTCCGTACGTGTTTTTGAGATCGGAGTTTATGGTGTCCGCAGCTAGGTTTACCCAGGAACCGATGTAGCTGTGGCCCAGGAAGCCGTCGTGCTGTTTGTTGGAATGGCTATGAATGATGGAGGATTCGAGTTCTCCGCCGACCTTGCAGACGGGGCCGATGCTTACGGCGTCGCCGATGACCGAGCCGGGCTGAATAAGGCTGTTATCACCGATGAAAAGGGGGCCTTCGAGGGTGCAATTGGGTTTTATGGTTACGTTGCTGTCGATCATGATAGGGCCGTTCTCGGCGTCGAGCACGGTGGACGGCTTGATGGTGGTGCCGACGCCGATGGAAATGTTTTCCCTGGCGAGCAGGT
>DAOWAK010000333.1 GCA_030634605.1 Sedimentisphaerales bacterium | reverse complement strand
CCCGGATGTTTACGCGATTGAGCGGATTCCGGATGTGGTGGATTACAGCCAGGCGGCGGTGATTGTGCTGGTGGCGATTCTGGCAAGTGTGGCAGGAGCAGCCATCCCGGCGCGAAAGGCGGCCAAGCTGGAAGTGGTGGAGGCGTTGAGAGTCGAATAGATTTTTGAAACAGAGTAACTTCCAAATGAATAAAAAAAACGAAACGATATTGAATGCGTCCGGGATTTGTAAAAGTTACCCGATGGGCCGCGAGCAGTTGACGGTGTTGCGTGGGGTGGATCTGGCGGTGCGGCGGGGTGAATTTCTGGCGATTATGGGAGCCAGCGGCAGCGGCAAGAGCACGCTGTTGCACATCATGGGGCTGCTGGATCGGCCGGACAAAGGTCAGGTGCGGTTTGATGGGGATGACATTTTTGCCCAGAGGCGCACGCGGCAGGATCGGATTCGCAACCGGGAAATGGGGTTTGTGTTTCAGTTTTACCATTTGCTGCCGGAATTAAACGTGGTCGAAAACGTGATGCTGCCTTTGATGGTGGCAACGCCGTTGTGGCAGTGGCTGGGGAAACGTAAAAAGTTACGCCAGCGGGCTTTAAAGGTTTTAGCGGAAGTTGGGCTCGATAGCAAAGTGTCTCAGCGGCCTAACACCCTCAGCGGCGGTGAGCGGCAAAGGGTGGCAATTGCCCGGGCTTTGGTGCAGGAACCGAGGCTGCTGTTGGCGGATGAGCCGACAGGAAACCTTGACTGGCGGGCAGGAAAGGTTATCCTAGAGGTTCTGGATCGGCTGAACCGGCAGGGCCAGACCATCGTGATGGTGACCCACGACGCGGCGGTGGCGGATCTGGCGGATCGAAAAGTTTTTCTGAGGGACGGGAGAATCGAGAAACCACAGAAAGATTAAAGATGAATTTGGGTCTCTTGGCGATAAACATTGTTGCGTCAAGGTAAGCGATGCGAAAATAGGAAGAATGGGTAATTTAGGAAGCCTCTTGAGATGGTGCGGTGAATTATGAGTTTAAGAATCTGGATGAATGACGGTTTGGTTGATGAGTCTGAAGCGAAGGTGTCGGTGTTCGACCATGCTCTTTTGTACGGTGACGGAGTGTTCGAGGGTATCCGGGTGTACGGCGGCAGGATATTCGAGTTTGAGGCTCACATGGAGCGGCTTTACCGATCGGCACGGGCGATTCGGCTGGAGATTCCGCAGGATATTGAAACGCTGAGCAAAAACGTGGAAACGACGGTAGCGGCGAACAATATAGAAGACGGTTACATTCGGCTGCTGATCACACGCGGCGTAGGGACGCTGGGGTTGAATCCGCTGACCTGTGAGACGCCGGGAATCGTCATCATCGCGGCGACGATTCAGCTTTATCCCCGTGAGCTTTATGAAACGGGGCTGAAGGTGATTAGCGCCAACACGGTGCGGAACCATCCCCTGAGCGTCAGTCCGCAGGTTAAGAGCTTGAATTATCTGAACAATATCCTGGCCAAGCTGGAAGCGCTGGACCGGGGTATGTTCGAAGCGATAATGTACAACCACCAGGGTTATGTTGCTGAGGCGACCGGCGACAATGTTTTCGCGATTCGAAACGGAGAGATTACCACGCCGCCGGTAAGTGCCGGTTCGCTGGACGGGATCACCCGGGCGGTGGTTATCAAGCTGGCCCGGGAAAGTGAATACGAAGTGCGGGAAATGAATCTGACTCGCAACGATCTTTATGTAGCGGACGAAT
>DAOWAK010000212.1 GCA_030634605.1 Sedimentisphaerales bacterium | reverse complement strand
GGTAATCAGCCCATCAGCGTCAACACCGTCGGGCCCCCTATGGGACATGACAACCTGGTAGCCGGCCTGAGGGCGGCTGTTTACGGATTGATCGTCGTGGCAGTCTTCATGCTGGTTTACTACTGGTTCGCCGGCACGCTCGCTAATGTGGCGCTGTTCATGAATCTCCTGATAATCACCGGCGTCATGGCTTTTACCCGGGCAACCTTCACCATGCCCGGTATCGCCGGTCTGATCCTGACCATCGGTATGGCGGTCGATGCCAACGTGCTGGTCTTCGAACGCATCCGCGAAGAACAACAACGCGGCTCCTCGCTGCGCATGGCTATCAAAAACGGTTACGGCCGAGCCCTCCGCACCATCATGGACGCCAACATCACCACCTTTGTCACCGCCCTGATCCTCTGGCTCCTGGCCTCCGAAGAAGTCAAGGGGTTCGCCCTGACTCTCATGATCGGCATCGTCTCCAGCATGTTTACCGCCCTGTTCGTAACCCGAACAATTTTCGATTTCTGCACCGACAAGGGATTGCTCAAGGGTAATTTGCGGATGATGCAAATTGTCAAAAACCCCCGGGTAAACTGGATGAAAGCCCGACCGGTGTTCTGGATCATTTCCATCCTGCTCGTTGTCGGCGGCTGGGCAGTCTTTACCAGCCGCGATGAAAACAAAAACAGTAAATATTCCATCGAGTTCACCGGCGGCACCAGCATCTATGTCACCCTCAACGACCAGGCCGCCCCGAACACCGACCGCCAGGATATCGAAGACGCCGTCAACCAACTGCTTACTCAGCAAGCCCGCGTTCAAAAAATCGGGCAGATTAATCCCGATGGCTCCGGCAGCAGCATGTTTGAAATCGTCACCACCGAGACCAACCGGCTCGAGATAATCCTCACCGCACCGGAAAATTCCGGCGTTACTGCCGATCGATTGCAATCCATCATCCGCCAGGCTGCCGTCAAACTCGGCGACCAGCGTCTGGCTGATGAAACTACCTTGGTTACTCCTGCCCCGCAGACCGCCGGTGATTTCCTTTTGGAAACCCGCCAGACTAATCGAAACCGCGTCCATGACGCCTTGAATATCGCTCTGGGCGACCTGACGGAAATCGAGTACAGCAATTTCGAGAAAACTGACAACGGCTTTACCGTAACCCTCTCCGGAGCGGGCACTAAAATTGACCCCGAAGAAATTATCCAAACCGTCAAATCCGCTGCCCGGGAACTGCGCATCGGCGGGATGGACCAGGCCACCGTCACCCCCGGCCAAGGTGACGCTTTGCTGCTCACCACCGAGCAGGAGGACCAGAAAAACCTCAAACGCGTTTTGGATAAGGTTCTGGTTTCGCTCTCGCCGGTCCAGGTCGGACAAATGACTACCAGGGACATCGTCAGCGACGCTGTCCGCGAAGCCCTCAAAGACAAACTCAACATCGTTGACGATCTCCTACCCGAAAACGTCACCGCCACTCCGATTACCGCCGAGCTGCTGGCACAAAAACCTTACCTGCAGGATTACGAAGGCGGCCTGCTCTTGACCGCCCGGTTCCCCGAAACCAATACCCAAACCCTTGCCCAATT
This sequence comes from Sedimentisphaerales bacterium, assembly GCA_030634605.1. Taxonomy (GTDB): domain Bacteria; phylum Planctomycetota; class Phycisphaerae; order Sedimentisphaerales; family SM23-30; genus JAFGSR01. The sequence continues at coordinate 2,155 of DAOWAK010000212.1, read as the reverse complement.
GAATGAACGTTTCAGCCAGTCTCGTTTCCGAAGTGCTTTCGAGAAATACGGCCCGGCTCCCTTTGGTGATGAACCTGCACTTTTCGCTCCTGATAATGCCCAAGCCGAGAACTTAACCGGCATAGAGTTGGCCATTGTTTCGCAGGAACTGATTTACGGCGGAACCGGCGATCAGGAGTGGGCGGATTTCGTCAATAATGAAACCCTGCGTTTCTCTGACACCCTCAAACTGCAAAGCTCCTTCACCCGCGTCACCCAGATCGATCCCTCCGTCGGCGGCAAGAGTAGAAATGAAGCCCTGGTCGCGATCGTCTTTTCGCTCCTGGCCATCGTCATCTACATCTGGGTTCGATTCGGTAATGTTCGTTTCAGTCTGGCAGCGGTCGCGGCTCTGGTCCACGATGTCAGCATCGCCATGGGGATGGTCGCTGCCTCCTACTGGATCAGCCAGACCGCTATCGGTAAAGCTCTGCTCATCAGCGATTTCAAGATCGACCTGCCCATGATTGCCGGGTTCCTGACCGTTATCGGCTACTCCCTTAACGATACCATTGTCGTCTTTGACCGAATTCGCGAAAACCGCGGCAAAATGGCGACCCTTTCCGCCAGCGTCGTTAATAACAGCATTAACCAGACAATTTCCCGAACGATTCTGACCTCGGTTACCACTTTAATCGTGCTGATCGTGATGTATATCTGGGGCGGTCCGGGACTGCGGGGCTTCAACTATGTTTTGATAATTGGTGTGCTGGTCGGTACTTATTCGTCAATCGGCATCGCGGCTCCGCTGCTTTATGGTGCTCGCTCCGAGACCGCTACCCAAAACCCCAAAGATAAAAAGAACGGCCTGAAAAAATAAGGTTTCGCTAGACAAAAAACTGTTTTATATTACGTTGGTGATTCATTTATAGGTTCGATTGCTGTCTTTCTGGCGGATGGAGGTGTGTTATGCGGAACGAAATGAAAATTGGTCTGATTGTGGGTGTTCTGCTGGCGGCCGGCTTGATTATTTATCTGGTCAACCAGGACAATTCCAGTAAGGTTTCGGCCCCGGAGATTACTCTGCCGGTGGGTGGATCGCAGGTTTCCGATGAAATGAACGACGGCGCTGACGCAGAATTCGCAAATGTCGAGACGCCCGTTGTTCCGGCCGAACCGGTTGATTCGACAACCCAACCCGCCCAGCCGGAATTGCCCACGGTTCAAGTGGACGCGACAATTGATCTGACCGAACCGCTCGAGGCGGTAATTCCCGCAGTTAACGAACAACCCGAACCTGTTACGCCGGTGGTCGAACCGGAACCGGTAGATACCCCCTCCGAGCCGGAGATCCCCGCTACTCGTTATCACACCGTCAAAGCCGGTGAAAACCTTTATCGGATTTCCGAACAATATTTTGGCGAAGGTAGGTTCTGGAAAATCATTCTCGATGCCAACCCGGACGTCATCACCAATTCAGATGTCATTCAAGAGGGCTGGAAGCTGCGCATCCCCTACCCGGAAGAAATCGCCGATAAGCCATAATTGTTCTGGTTGGTCGGTGGTATGCAACCTCTTATCTTAGGGGAAGATAAAAAAATTGGAAAAGGATTTGACAGGGGATGGTTTGCAGGGTATAATGAATAGTGTTCAGTAAGTGAATACGGGTTTAGGTGAGGGGATTACAGGTGGCAGGGAGTCTTTAATGGGAACGGTTGAGCGGCGGCAGCGGGAGGCCCAGCGGCGGCGGGATAGTATTCTGGCGGCGGCGCGGACGGTGTTTTGGGAGCAGGGGTATGCGGGGACTACTATACCGCAAATAGCTGGGGCGGCTGAACTTGCGCCCGGGACGATCTATTTGTACTTTCCCAGCAAGGACGCACTTTACGTTGAACTGCTGATGGAAGGTTATGATATTCTGCTGGGGCGGCTGAAAGAGCAGGTGGCGGCCGGGGGAGAGGCGCCTGAGCAGGCGGAGAAGTTGATTGAGGTGTTTTTTGGGTTTGCGCGGGAGTATCCGAATTATTACGACATTATTTTCTTTCTGCTGCAGCGGGACAACACCGCCAGGTGGCAAATTGAGCTGCCGGGGGATCAGATAGCTAAGATCATGGAAAAGGAGCAGCAATGTAAGCAGATTGCGGCGCAAATTCTGGATAAGATCGAGTTTGGTGAT
>DAOWAK010000025.1 GCA_030634605.1 Sedimentisphaerales bacterium | reverse complement strand
GGAGATTAATCCCTACCAGCAGACTGCCTTGTTTGGCTTGTCAAAAACCCAGATAATCCTCAAACAATACAGTCAGGCCCAGCAAACCCTGGCAAAACTGCTCGAACAGGACCGCAAAGACTGGCAGGTATGGCTTATGCATGGTGATGTAGCCGCCCAACTTGGTAATCGCGGCCAGGCCTTGAGCAGTTGGCAACAGGCCGCCGCTGATGCTTCACCGATAAAGAATCTCGCCCAACGTAAGATCGATCGTTATAAACCTTGAAAACTGCTCCAGCGTCATTAAAATAGATATCGGTTCACTTAATGTGCCTGAAAAACTGCTTGTCCAGGATTCTGGATTCCCGCTTTCGCGGGAATGACAGGGTTTTGCAGGTTACGGCACGGGAAGTTATCAATGTCCGCGAAAAAGCAGTCCACTACAGATCAGCAAAAGATATACCCGGTTTATGCTGTGTATGGCAAGGATCGCCACGGTATCAGCCGGCAAATTGAACAGATTATCGACAACGTGCTCGGCGAAGATGATCATCAGGTTTGCCTGGGCAGCTATGACGGGGACGAAATCACCCTGGCTGACGTGCTCGACGAATTGCGTACTCTACCATTCTTGGCCCAGCGTCGCCTGGTCGTAATTAAAAATTCCGATTCCTTTGTCTCGGCCCATCGTGAGGCTCTGGAAAAATACCTTGAAGAGCCCAGCCCCAGCGGCGTGCTGTTGCTGGGGTTGAGTAGTTTTCCGGCTAATACCCGGTTGGCCAAACGTGTCAAAAAAATCGGGCAGATATACAACTGCGAGCCTGTCCAGCCCCGCGATTTAAGAAAATTTCTGGTTGATTACGCCCGAAATAACCATAATATGCAGTTGAGTCCTCAAGCCGCTGGCCTGTTGATCGACGCCGGCGGTGACGATTACGGCATCCTTTGCAGTGAAATCGACAAACTGGCAATCTACCTGGCCGATCGACAGAATCAGCAAAATCGAATCGAACCCGCCGACGTCCAGGAACTGGTTATCAATAACCGGCAGTACAATGTTTTCAACGTGATTGACGCGATGGTTCTCAATCAGGCCGGATTGGCCCTGCAGCGGCTGGGATTGATGCTCCAGCAAGACCGCGAAGCACAATTTAAAGCTGTTGGGGCGTTTGCATGGCACTTCAGAAGACTGTATAATGCCCGGGTTCTACTGGACAAACGGGTTGGCGAGAAAGCGATTATTCAGCAACTGAGACTCTGGTCTCAGGTAAACGCCTTTATGCGACAGGTAAAAACGTTGCGTATCGAACGGATCGCCCGCTGTTTACAACAACTGCTGGAAATTGACTTCGCCTCAAAAACCGGTGGTAATGTGCAAACCGGCCTGGAAAATTTAATAATGGGTTTTTGTCGGGGAATTATATAGGATTACTATTTATGATGTCACCGCCAAAAGTTACTCACGAACACAAAAACCCGCGTTTGCAGGTTAATAGCACGGTCGCTTGAGCTTTTTGACGCTGGCGTCATTTCTGGCCCGAACAAAACATTAGTTCGAATTTAAGAGACCCTAATAAAATGCGTTAAAGATAGTGATAATGGGCATTTTGACCAACCGAACACTCATTTTGTTAGAGCGAATAAGTAATTTGTCTGTTAATAGTCAGAAGCATGGAGGCTTGAGACTGATGAAAAAAGTCATGGATAGACAAACGGATTTCAACAACAAAATCGTTATCGCCACAATTTGCCGGCTCGCTCTGGCTGCCTTGATTATTGCCAACGCGCCCGGCTGCAGTAATTCAGACAATTTCGCCGGCCGGCAACCTATGGCTGAACCACCCCCAAATACTGCCACCTTACCTAACCAGGCTGCTTATTCTGCTAATCCACAAGGCCAATACCCTCAGGCCAACTATAAATACAGCCCCCGCAACCAACAGCAGCAATCAAATTATTACCAGGGCTCCAACAATAATAATGACCGCCGCACCTATCCAAACTATCAAGCTGCCAGGCAGGCCAGCGCCAACCAGTCCCCCAATTACCCACAAAACCAGGGCCAATCCTACAATCCCAATCATTACTCCGGCACCCCTCAGCAAAATCCCAACCGGACCACCTCTCCAGCCAACTACAACTCCCAATCCGCTCAATATCAACAACACCCTGTGAATCCATCCGCCCCAAACCAGGCCAACTATCCAGCTGGAATCGCTTCCAATCCCAGCGACATTTCCTGGCAACAGGTTCCTCGTCGCCCGGTTACTGCCGGACCAAACCGCGCGTCCCGCCCGAGCCAAAGCCCGGTGGTTTCGAATGTTTCGATTGCCCAGAATGATGGTCCTCAACAGAATCTCCCCAACTATCAGTCATCGGGCAACTTCAACGCTGCCAATTCCAACAACTTACCCATCCAGCAAAACGCCAGCCGTAACGGCACCCTTGCCCAAAATCCCACCAACATCCCAGCTGCCAACCAGATTTCTTACTCAGACAATAACCTCGACAAAAACGTCCTCCGTCAACAAGCCGCCGATCCGTCAACTCTGACTATTACACCTTCAAGCCAGACTCTGACCGTGCCCCCTGCAAACCAAACACCGCCTACCGATTTAACCCAGCCTGCTTTATTCGTCCAGAAAATGCCCACCGCCATCAGCCGGAACAACATCACCGATACTCTTGCCGCCCTCAAACATTTCGTCGCTACCCATCCCGAAAACACCAACGCTGTCCTGGCCTTGCACTATTTATACCGCTGCCAGAACCAAACCGAACAAGCCCGCCAGTCTTTACCCCAAACCACAGAACAGGCCAACCAGGCTCTTAAAGCCATTACCGAACTCGAAACACTCCTTGCTGACAAGGCCGATCTGGATATAGTCAACTTCAAAGTCTGCGACAAAGTTCTAGGCTTCGGGCAATAACAGGAAATCGCTCATAAATTAATATCCCTAAGCCAGGAACGGCAAATCCAGATCTATTGCGAAGTGCAAAACTTCAAAAGCATCCAAAACAGTCAAGGTAACTTCTACACAGACCTTCACGCTGAGATATCTCTATTCGATGAAAACTATCAAATCCTCGCCAGACTCTCTGCAGATGTACCCGATAAACCCACAGCCAAACCCCGGCAGGACTTTTTTCTGGTTGGCCCGCTGCGCATTCCCACTCTGTCGCCGGGCAAATATCAAATCACTATCCGCATGACGGATAAAACCGCCCAAAAAGTCGCCCGACCTCGCCACATATTTTTCGAAGTCAAACCAAAACCCCAATCCCCATCCTCTCCATAACCAACAAAAAGCTTAGAATTAGCCAGGCTGTGGAAGGATCATGAATTTTCTTTGGTGGGCTTTAAGACGGGTTCCATGCGACAGTAATAAATGGTGTCAGCGGGAACGTCTTTGAGAACCAGGGCACCGGCACCAATAACAGCTCGATCACCGATTTTTACTCCCCCTAGAATCATTGCACCAGCTCCAACGCGAACGTGGTCGCCCAGGGTGGGGTATTCCTTTACGCCTTCGTCCTTGAGGCCGATGGTTACGTTTTGTCTGATGGAGCAATGTTGGCCGAGCACGGCTTTGCTGCTGATGATGATGCCCACGGGATGGGTAAAAATGGTGGTGTTGGGGGTTTTGTAAAGGTTGATGTCGCAAGCGGTAATTAATCGCAGGTTCCAGCCACGCCAGATACAGACAGCCAGGTCGCGGATAAAGTTTTTGAACTTTTTGATGTGGTGTAAAAGCGGGCGAAGGGTTTTTCGGTATAATAATGATGACATTTTTAGATAATCTCCGCCCAGGGACGATTGTAGGTGCCGGTCTGGATTAAATCGATCACGTCTTTTGCCAGAGAAGCACCGTTGAAATTCTGATGGGCGTTCTCCATGGCGGCGGCGGCGATTCTTTGCCGTTCTTCGGGGTGGGTCAGGTAGTGGTCAACCAGATCGAGACACTGCTGGGCCGTATCGAAGTAGCGTAGGTGTTTACCATCTTCGAAAAGCAACCGGCCATCGGGGACGGATTTTGACAGGACGAACGCGCCGCAAGCGAGGTAATTAATGAGACGGTCGGAATGATACATGCGGATGTCGCTGGAAGCATTGACGGAAAGGGCGATGCGGGTGGCGGAAATCCGGCGGAAATATTCCAGGCCCAGCACGGCTGGTTGGCCTTGGGAGCCGAAGATGGTCAGTTGATGTTTTTTCTGGAGCAGTTCGATCAGGTCTTTGCGTGAGGTGTCGGTTCCACGAGATTTGTGGGATAATTTACCGGTGAATAAAATGTCGGTAACGCGATCCGGGGACGTTGGATAGTTGTTTTCGACGTCGGGATCGCAGGGATTGGGCATGAAGGCGGCGCGGACTTTGCATTTTTCGGCGATGGCCTGGAGGTGGTCTCCGCCGCCGGTAGCCAGGAGCCAGTCGAGTTGGCGGGTGATCTGGCAGGCGGTGTCGGTGAAGCCGTCGAGGGAGTCTTCGTACCAGCCGACGAACTTGGCGTGGGGCAGTATTTGGCGGAACTGGATAAGAGAGTTATCGTCAAAGTTACGAAAGGAAAAGAAAACCACGATGTCGGGTTGATAGTCGGCCAGCAGTGCGCAGCAGTGGAGATCGGTTTTTTTTTTTGCGAATTTTCGGGCGATGGTTTTGCTGCGTACCGGGCTGAATTCGAGCATCAGGTTTCGGTAGCTGATGGGTAGGGTGTCATGGCCGATCTGGATGAGGCCCTTCTGGAACTTGCGAGCGATGATCTGCACATTGCGCAGTGAGTCATGCTTAAAATCGGCAATGATCGCGACACGCATTTAAGGGTCCTTTTGCACATTCGTGCTCATCAACTGTTATTCAAGGTATCCGAGGTTCTTGAGCTGTTCAGCCAGGGCCTGTTTTTCCTGTTCGGATTCTTCATAGCTGCCGGCGCCGGTGAAGGAGTCGGGAAAATTTCTGGTATCGAGTTTTTTTGCTTTCGGTGGTTGATTGAAGACGTCGGTGATGCAGCTGCCGTCCACCTCGGCGGGAATGTCCATGCCCAGCCAGGAGTAAATGGTGGGTACCAGGTCGGAGATTCTGGCGTTTGCCTGGTGATTTTGCCTGATGTTGTTTCCGGCGATGATGTGGATGCCGTTGGGATGGTGCCAGGACGCAGAGAGAGAATCGGCGGAAGTTGCTTCAATGGGAGGATAGGAGTCTTTCATGGTGAGGTTGGTGCGGTAGCCTTGCTTTTGGGCGACCATGAGATCGCCGAAGATTTCTTCGGGAGCGTCCAGGTGGGGCCACGATTCTTTGGGACTAACGACGCGTTCAAAAACTTTTTCGCCATTGTGGGGATTGGTAACAGACAGGAATTTCTCCTTCAGCTCGGCTATCAGCTGGTTGTATTCGTCGCCGGGATTAACACAACCGCCGGGCTGTCGGCCTTTGACATTGAGGTAAACAGCACCATAGATTGGGCGACGCAGTGCGATAGCCCGAGTTTTTTTCCAGTTGACTGGTTGTTTTAGATCAACGGTCATGAGGCGGTTTTGTGGTTTTTGCAGGTTCATCAGGTTGCGGCGTGTTCTACGGATCATCCTGTTGAAGGTTCCCGCGCGTTTGATATAGCCCCATTCGGTAAGGAATCGGTTGATGTTGGCGTTGTATTTCATTGGGCCAAAGCCATGATCGGAAGCGACGATTAGCAAGGAATTGTCAAGGTCGATTAGTTGGAGCAATTCGGCGATAATGTCGTCGAGTTTTTTGAGCAGGGCGAAAACCTGGTCGCGGTGCCAGGGGTGCTGGTCGCGGGTTTTATAATAAACGTAAGGCCAGCAGAGGTGCTGGAGCAGGTCGAGCTGTTGGAACTGCACCATCATTATGTCAACGGGATTTTCTTTTTGAACGAGCCTGGCCACTTCGAGTCGGTTTTCGAAACGTCTGCCCAGGCGGTTAATGGTTTTAGTGAATTCCTGCTCAGTGCCTCCAAAGCTGTTATTGCGTTTGTTAATGCCTTCGGGGCCGAGGGCGATACCGTAATCGGGGATGTTTTTCAGTAGGGTTTGTTTGAAATCTTTGGGATAGGTGAAGTCGCAGCCGGTACCGGGGCAGCCGAGTCCGGAAACCATGAAGCCGTTGATGGAATAGGCGGGGTAGGTAAAGGGCACATTGAGGCTGGCGACGCGATAGCCCTGCTGGCCCAGGTAGTGCCACATGGAGGGGACCACGACGGAGGTCGAGTTGGTTATTTTGAGCAGATTGTCCGGAAAGGAGTATTTCTGGAAATCGGTCAAGCCATGGGTCTGAGGTTCGCAGCCGCTGGTGCAGGTGGTCCATGCCGCGGGGGTGACCGCTGGGAAAGTGGATTTTAGGATCCCTGAGCTGCCCCGGTTGCGCAACCCCTTCAGGGTGGGCATGAAGTTGTCCAGGACGTAATCGTCGAGATTGTCCCAAGTGGCACCATCGATGCCGATGATAAGAACTTTGATTTTTGGCAAAGTCATCTTTATTTGTGAATCTCCATTTTTATTATTTCGGTGGCTCGGTGTTAAGGTTGATTTTTCGTACTTTGCGGGCCTGCACCACAATGCGGGCGGGTTGGCCACGCAGGATCGAGAGTAATTCTACCAGATAGCAGATTCTTTTGAAACGACTGAAGCACTTAAATTTTTGTTTACCGGTTACACGGGCGAGATAGTTCAGGGAGGAGGAAATGGTTTGGCCGTGCTGCTGAGCGAGGGTTTTTTCCAGTTTAAACCCGGTTTTAGCCAGGATTTTTTCGGCGGTTTCTTTGCTGAAATGGGTAACGTGTCGGGGCAGGTCCAGCGGGAACCAGCACTTGCCGAACCAGCGGGCCGGCAGGGAGGCGATATTGGGGACCGCGAAAACCAGCAAACCGTCATTTTTTAAAATCCGGTTTACCTGGGTGAGGGTTTCGGTGGGGCTGGGTACGTGCTCGAGGACGTGGAACATGGTAACCGCGTCGAAAATTTCCGGTTCAAATTCCTTATCCATGTTTATCCCGACGCGGACATCCAGATTCTGTTTTTTGCAAACCTCCACCGCCTGTTCGGACATGTCCATTCCGGTAACCTGCCAGCCAAGGTCCTTAAGGCGGTTGAGATATTTTCCCCCGCCGCAGCCGTAGTCGAGCAGCTTACCCCGGCCTTGCCAGGGGAATAAATCGTAATTGCGATAATGAAAGCGGGTCCAGAGAATAAACAGGAAGCTGAATATTTTGGCAAACAGTCCGCCCGGCCCGGGTGGATAATTCCAGTGGTGCTGCATGGCCCAGCGACGGATTTTCCAGCGGCGGTTAATTTTTTTTCGTTTTCGCTGGCGATAGGGGTTGTAATCATCGGGATAAACTTGTGCCAGTGATTCCGGGGCCGGCCGGGGGTTGGTGAAAATTAATCCGCAATCAATACATTTGACTACGGGCCATTGCCCCTTAGTGCCGTGCAAAAAATCCTGGCCCACCAGCAGTTGTTCGCTCTGGTCGGAGCCGCATAAATCACAATTTATTGTTTCGGTATTCATTTCAACCCGAGTTAATAAAGGTTTTGGTGTTGTGGTCGAGATTTAGGGTACTCAAAACGAGATCCATTAACCGCCTGCTACCGGTCGGCGGTATGGTTTTTGACAAGCCAAAGATTAATATCGTCGCGATGGTCGCGAGTACGAAACATTTTTTTGCCCGCCAGTTTGCGTGCCAGCGAAAGTTTGATAGCCCGGTCGGCATGAGGCTTTTTGCCGGCAAGTTCCTTTTGGAGGCGTTGTTGCAGTGCAGTTACTTTCGGCTCAATCTGGTCAAGCTGATCATGTTTAAAAGCGAAGAGCAGGCTGGTATGGGGATCGTCTTTGTGGCCGTGGGAACCGGCGATGCAGAGCGGGAAATTTCTGGTCAGATAAATCAGCGCCTGGGGCGTAAACCGCCAGTAGTCACCGGGATGAGCATGAATTGGAAAATCAAAGGGTGCGGTAATAATCAAGACACCGCCAGGTTTAAGCACGCGATAGAGTTCCCGGGCACCGGCAAAAATGTCGGTTACATGTTCGAGTGTGTTCAGACATAATATCGTGCTGACACTTTCATCGGGGGCGTTGATATGTTCGATGTTTTCGACGCGATCGACGCCGGGCCCTTCCCGCATATCCAGGCCGACATATTGTTTTCCCGGAAAAAGCGGGCGGAGATCGGCAAGCTGCTGTTGCCCCTCGACCAGAAAAGAACCAATTTCCCAGATAGGTTCCGGGAATTCGAATTCATCGGCAAGGATCGACACCATGGTTCGGATTTCTTTGTTCATAGATCCGCTTTCTGAGTTAGTCTCTGACAAATAATCTGTTATTGGTATTTATTATTGTGCGGTTTTGCTGCTGCAGTCCTGCGTACCCGTAGGGCGGCACTATGTGTCACACTTTTTCTTTAGGGAACCTCTAAAAAATCATTTAAATAAAATTAGCGGATTCAACTGTTAACTTTCGCAGTTTTACGTTTCGTTAATTGCACTCCAGCAGGGTCTTTAGAACGGTTTTTAATAAAATGTGCTTTCGTAAAGTTCATCGAACCTGCTTAAAATTGTCGTCCGCTTGGCCAAAAAGGCCCTGCCGAACCGAAACCCAACCGAGCCACTCAAGAAAAAGTGCGAAACCGCACCAACTCATAAGTGCAACATGTAGCGAAAAACAGGAAATATTCATTAATTTTAACCATGCCGGGCGTAAAATTTTTTGCGAATTTCGTCTTTGCCGTTAGCCAGGAGGAATTCCTCCCGGGTCAGGTGGTAAAATTGTTTTCCAGGCAGCAGTTTGTAAACCTGCCAGGCCCAGCGGGGTATTTTGACCGGATTCAGGCCATTCTCGCGGATTACCTGTTGGTGGTCGATGGTTCGAGGGCGGGCTTTAGGTTCAGCCTTAGAGGAGAAATCACGACAGCTCATCGCCCGGTAGTGAATAACCAGTTCGGGATTTTTGGGCATCACTTTATAGATGTAGTCTTTTTTATAGGCGCGGGCGGCGAAATCAATCGGGCTGCCGTTCCAGGGAAATTGCTCGCTGTCGAGCAGTCCGATTTCGTTGATCAGTTT
>DAOWAK010000066.1 GCA_030634605.1 Sedimentisphaerales bacterium | reverse complement strand
CTGAAGATCATATCTTGCGATATCTTGTTCTGCTAACTAGTTCCTGTTGCGGAAGCGACTTTTTGTCATTCCCGCGAAAGCGGGAATCCAGTATTTCGGCACAAAAACAGGTTTTCGCTAATATACAAAATTGCACGATTAAAAAAAACGTCTTTCCGCAACAGATACTAACTACCTGAAAAACAGGTATATCGATTCTGATATTTCAGAATTTCGCGCGGGAAACTGAATAAGCCCGCGATCCGGTTGATTTCGACAAGTTTAGATTAATCAAACTCTTACGTCAAGCTTTAACCCGGTGCTTTTCAAAATTCAACCCGTAACACACCCTCGGACCCAACTCTTGGTCCGGTTCGGCCTTCTCATACAAAAATCGGCGTAAATCATAACACAAATGGCATTTACTGGCGTATCCGTGCTTGGCAACATACCCCAGATCCTCTGCTATGGGCAGCAAGCCTACCGGCCCCTTATCGACCAGCGTTGATATTATCGGGTGTTCGCGATAGTCAAAACTCCGCCAAAGCTCATCCAGGCTGACTTTCTCATGGGGCTTTACCTGGCCGATTAATATCCCAATACAGGTCCCGGAAAACACATTGCCCGCTCCGTCAACATGTACATGTCGGGCGCCCAAAAAACTTTTCACACAATTACTTTCGGCAAAATCTTCGTAATTCCTTAATGGTAAAAGATTTGCCAATTCATCTGCCGCCCGGCCCAACAACCGCTCCCGCCTCTTTTTATACGCTGCTAGAAACTGCTCAGTTCGTTCCAGGTCATCCATTCCGTCCACCAACACCGGATTATCATAGAAATCCCGCCAGCGGACCTGAACACCATCCGCCCCCAGGACCTCCTGGGCCACCCTGACTGCTAGTTTAACCCTTTCCACAGGCACATATTCCTGGTGATAAACATCCGTGCTGACCTGCAGCCGCTCCAGACCCAGCTCTTTTAGCCGCCCAAGACGCTTCCGCACCACCTTTTCATCCGTACACCAGTAGGCATTGGTCTCGATTTTTTCCAATCCGCCCAGATGTTTTTCACATGCACCCTGTAAAATCCGCTCCAGCCGCTCAAAATCCCCAAAGGGCTCACCACCGGTCAGGTGAATCTTTCCTCTGTCACCTCCCAGACGCCGGATCGCAGCCCAGTGATCCAAAGCGTCCTCTGTGCTCATTTCCGTCGCTGCCTCACCCGCATTTGGCCCCGAAAACACATAACAGCACGCACATCTAGCAGGACAGAAGTAACTCAGCATCAATCCCGCCGAGGTCCAGACCTTAAACTTTTTCTGATCACGTCCAACTTGGCGGTTATAGACATTTGCTTCCAGCTCAATTCCAGAGTTGTCCATCATATCCTTTCAAAACCGTATTCCGCCAATATCAGATTGAACAAATTTTACAAACAGGTGCTTAATTTCTTACCCGTCGGGCCACTCTATATTATATCATTCATGGACACAATAATTACCACCTTCCCTGGGTACTCCATAGTCAATCTGACCCGTCAGCTGCCTGAATTTTCAATAGACAAAACATTGTCAAGATTCAATAGCGCACAATTTTTTTTCATTATAATTAATCCCTTGCCCCGACAATCTCCTTCACCGATTAACTAAAAGCGATTTTATCGGACAAGCTATAATTGCTGTTTATCGGGCTTAAATGACCTAAAGAAATTCATCACGCCGGGTCGATAATTTTTCCGTTGGATGATTTATTTGATACCAAAACCTCTTGGGTTTATCGCAGAATAGCTCTTAAGCAGAATAAGGGAGCCCGTCATGGATAAAGCTGAATTGATTGAAGCCATCAGAGAATTAAATTCTTCCGCTACGCCGGAATTTCTGGAACAATTTCCCGAATACGAACTGCAGGAATACGTCGATCACCTGCTCGTGCTGAACATGTCCCAACTGACGGCAGCGGCCCCCGCAGCTGTTGCTCATTAAGCTCGATTATCGGGCCTGGAAAAATTAAAACTCCCCCTGAATTTTCCCACGACGCTACCCGTCTGCTCAAATAATCCCTCAAACCGCGCTTTTTGCACAAACCGGCCACCAACTCACCTTTTTTTTAGCAAGCCCAAAAAACGTTCAAGCTTTATTATTAACCACAACACATAAGGATATAGCGCCGCCGATAACAATGCCGAAAACACCAGCCCCATAAGCAGGCCTTGATAGTCCACCCCTACCAAATCGCCCCGCAGCCAGCTAATTAACCAGACGGTGTGTTCGGCCATAAAATAAGCAAGCAAAAATACCAGAACCTGTCCCAGCAATCGCTCGCCGTACAGAAAATCTCGAATCTGCACGATCAACAAGCCTGCCAGACCGAAACTTAGCGCGTATCCGCCCAAAGCTACCTGACTGCTCAAATCCTTGGCCAAACCCAGTACCCAGCACGCCAGCAGCATGTCATCCTTTTGCCCGCGAAAACTCAACACCACCGCCAGCAGGAATAGCAAATCCGGTGTTATTCTGGCCGGTCCCAATCCAAATACCCGCCCCGCCCCCACCTGAAGCACCAGTGCTAACAAAACTAATATCAAAAATCTGGGCCAGCGCATTAATTCACCCGATCAAAAACCATTAATCAATACCGACAGCATCTACTATCACAACTTCACTTAACGTATTCAAATCCACCGCCGGTTCCACCAGAATTTGCCACAGTACCGGATTGTCCCGGTCCCGCTCACAATGTTTCACCCGGCCAACCAGCATCGCCACCGGCAAATACTCCGGATCCGAACAAGCTACCACAGCGTCTCCTGCCTGAACCGGATATTCTGTCGATATCATCGTCACCTTTACTTCGCCATGCGAACCTCCCCTGAGCACTCCGTCGGCCCGATCCTGATGCCACTGCTGGCGACGATCCCAACGTGGCTCCACAAACGTCGGCCAACTGAATCCGTCATCTACCAGTAACTGGACCGTACAAATCTTCAAACCGACCTGCTTGACCCTGCCCACGACACATTTCTGATAGAGCTTTTTACCTGCCTCTTCCTGTTCTCCTCCGGACTCATCCGCCTTGCGGACTCCGTCAGCCTCATCAACCCCTCTGACCGTACCCAGCACCATCTGCCCTTTCTGGACATGATCCAGCGATCCTCGATTCACATAAATCTGTTTCGACCAGTTCGTACTGTCCTGCCCCAAAACCTGGGCCACTATCAACCTCGCCCGCGCCAGCCCAAATTCCTGTCTCAGCCCCGACCAGCGAACATGCTGATTCTGCAGTTTTCCCAGCTCCTGACGAACATTGGTTAACTCACAAAATGCCTCGTTATACATCACCCGCAAACGTTCATAATTCCCGGATGACCCACCGCTCGAAACCGTCCCCTGCGAATCGCCGCTCACCTGCAATGCCAAATTACGCCCGCCCCCGCTCAACGGCCCCAGCAACAGCATAAATGCGTTATCCAGACGATCAGTTAAACTTCGCGGCAACAACAGCAGCACCACCGAGAGCACCATCAGCCACGCAAAAATCTGTTTAGTCGTTATTTCTCGGCCATTCCGCCGTCTCATCACATATATACCGATCACAAACTCAAATTGCTTGAGAACCTTTAGGAACCAGAACATTCCCCCCGGTCAATTTGACGGATTCCCCGCCGAAACTACCGACGGATCTACGCCTCAAAGCAGCATGTCGCTTACAGATTCGTGTCGTCTGATTCCAACGTATCTTTCCAGAGCTCCAGGTTCTCCAGATACACACTCGTTCCCCGCGCCACGCACGTTAACGGATCATCCGCCACACGGACATCCAGTCCCGTCGCGTTCGACAGCACCGTATCCAGCCGCCGCAGCAACGCTCCGCCACCCGCCAGACATATCCCGTTATCGATCAAATCCGCCGCCAGCTCCGGCTCTGCCCGCTCCAGCGTTCGCGTTACCGTATCGACTATCTGAGAGATCGGCTCCTTCAAACATTCACGAACTTCTTCGCTGGTTATCACAATTTTCCGCGGCAGTCCCGAAATCGTATCCCGACCCGAAATCTCCATTGTCAGCTCTTTGTCCAGCGGCGCCGCCGAACCAATCGTGATCTTGATCTTTTCCGACCGTGATTCACCGACCAGCAGATTATAAGTCCGCTTGAGATGATTGATTATCGACTCATCCATATCGTCGCCGGCTATACGCACCGACTCACGAACGCTTATGTCCGCCAGGCTCATAATCGCCACTTCCGTCGTTCCGCCGCCGATATCGACGATCATCGACGCGGTCGGTTCTGTTATCGGCAGACCCGCACCGATCCCCGCCGCCATCGGCTCCTGAACCAGGTAAACCTTACGCGCCCCGGCCCGATCCGCCGAATCCAGTACCGCCCGCTTCTCTACCGCCGTTATCCCTGACGGCACCGAAATCACCACCCGCGGACTCACCAGACCCCGTCTGCCGTGCACCTTGCGAATAAAATAACTCAGCATCGCCTCGGTTATCTCAAAATCGCTTATCACCCCATCCTTCAGGGGCCGAATCGCACTGATCGATCCGGGCGTTTTGCCCAGCATCTCTTTGGCCACAACACCCACCGCGTTGCCGTCCTGCAATACCCGGTTGGTTCCCTTCTTCACCGCTACCACCGACGGCTCATTCAACACAATACCGTCGCCGCGCACACATACCAGCGTATTGCACGTACCCAGATCGATCCCCATATCCAATGAAAACCAGCCTAATATTGTATCTAGTATCACGATCGGAGCCCTCGAGGTAACCTGAATTCCTTCACCGAAATGCCCGTTTACAACCGAAAAACAATGTTTAATTGAAAAAGTTGCTCATTTGCCCGTGCATATCACAAATCCGTATGCGCCACGAAAGATTCTCAACTGCATGACCGTCCAAATGCCCAACCACTCGGAAAGGACCTGTGCATCCAGGATAGCCAAAAATCACCTGATCTTCCGCACCAGAGACCCGTCAGCGGACGCCCGGAAAACAGCCGCCAGCCAACTCCAGCCGAATTCTAACTCTTTTGCAACACGTAAGCAAGCTTTCACTGGCCCTTATTCACCATTTTTTTCTAACTTTATGCTGCCGGATTTAACGGAATTAATCACTGTATTGGGGATTCACAGGGCCGATCCAGCCATCTCAATCGCACTTTTTTCCAGCGATTAGCAATTGCCTGAGAAAACACCTCTTTTCTGGAGTTTTGCCTGATTATTTCCAGTTGACTGGGTCGAGTTTGTAGTAGTTCTTTAGTTCGTCGTAGAGGTCTGGGTGTTTTTTGTGCATTTGGCGGGGTTTTTCGAAGAAGGTTTCGGTGGCGACCGCAAAAAACTCGGCGGGATTAGTCGCGCCGTAGCGGTCCATAACAGACCTTCTGCGGCCTTTGATTTTACCTTGCAAGGCTTGATATTCTTCGGAAAGGATTCCGGCCCAGGGGCCGTAACAGGAGCGGTTTTCCAGAATGGGTGCTCCGTCGGCAGATCCGTCTTCCTGGTCAAGCTGGTGAGCGAATTCATGCATGACGACGTTGTGGCCGTCTTCGATGTTCCAGGCGCCATGTTTGACATTGTCCCAGGCAAGCACCACCGGGCCGTTTTGCCAGGATTCGCCCAGGCGGGTGCTGGGGCCTTCGACTTCGATGAAACCCTGCCGGGAGGTTTGATTAGCTACATAAGCGCCGGGATAGACAAAAATAGTGCGTAATTTTGGAAAAAATCTGGTTTTGCGGTTCAGCAGCAGGGTGCAAGCCTGGGCGGCGATGGTAACTTTTATTTCATCGGTGATCTCCAGCTCGGCGCAGCCTTCAAACTTTTTGTCCACTAAAAAAACCTGGACTAAACCGCCAAGTTGGATTTTTAAATCCCGCGGCAGAGTTTTATAAAGCGGAACATTGTTTTCGATGAATTTAATCCATTCGTCAGGTAGGGGGGTAGCCATTAGTTTTTGGTTTCGAGCATTGCGCATGAGGCGTCGGATAACTATGACAGCGACGATCAGGATGATTGCTGCAATAATAAATATAAGAGTTTTCATAATACCTTTCCACAAGTCCAGCCTCGGATGAAACGTGCTGATTTAAGTATCGAGTGTTATCATTTATCAATTTCTTTTTGGGTAGAGAAAAAGGATCGCAACCGGAGAATGATCTGTTTGGCGATGCTTTTGCATACTCGCGGCAGGGAGAATTGCAAAGGAATCTGTTGGGCCAACTGGAAGTTTCGGCAGATAAAGGGGTGATAATCATCGCCTACGATGTTGAGCTCGTCGGGCGAGGAGCAGCCGAAGCCCATCCTTTTGGCGGTTTTTACGATCGGCAGGTTGTCCGGCGGCAGATCGATCAGTTCGCTGCAGAGCATTTCGCAACTGATCGGATCGGTGCCGCTAACGATAAAACCCAGTTTCTTGGCGGTGCCTTTGATGGGGCCGGCCCCCTGCATTACGGTTATGGCATCGATTATGGTTAGAGCCGGATCGAGCGTTTGGTATATTTCGATCAGCATTTTACAAAAATCGCGCCGGCGTTTCCCTTTGATGAAATGCCAGAGAGCTTTTTGTTTACCGCTGACGCAGCCGAACATGTTTTTAACCGCAAAGGTGGCGCCGAGTTGCTGGTGGGATTTGAATTTGGGCAGGTTAATGATTTTGTCCGCGTTGAGCGCGATGGTGCTGATGCCCAGACGGGAGCCGTTAATTTTTAATCGTTTGGGTTTGTCCAGCAACCGCACAGGAACACCCAGGTGATTTAACTTTTCCTGCATTTCCAGAGCCTTGACGCAACCCGAGATAGATCCCCAGGCAGGCGAATCGCCGACAAAAGGCTTACCGCCGCAATCCTTGACCATTTTTGCAACCGCCAGGATGAATTCCGGATGAGTTTGGGCGGGGCAGGTAGTTTTTCTGGGTGCTATGAAAT
>DAOWAK010000303.1 GCA_030634605.1 Sedimentisphaerales bacterium | reverse complement strand
CTAGAAGTTATACCAATAACGATTGAGATTTCCCGGTTCGCGGTGCCACAAACCCATTGTAAGCAACAGCTTACAATTCGCACTTTCGAGAATTCTCACCTGGTTTGAATAAAAACCTTTGCTCAGCCGTAACTTATTTTAACCGCCTGGCATGGACTGACTATTTATTAAAAAACTAATCCAGCCCATGGGCACCAACAACCTAATATACTATTAGACAATAACTT
The DNA here is from genome assembly GCA_030634605.1 of Sedimentisphaerales bacterium. Lineage (GTDB taxonomy): Bacteria > Planctomycetota > Phycisphaerae > Sedimentisphaerales > SM23-30 > JAFGSR01. The sequence goes on along the minus strand of DAOWAK010000303.1, from coordinate 2,120 downwards.
ATGAAATATTTTCGCCGGGTTCTACCCTACATTTTCGCTCAAAAAAAAGACCTCATCGCGGTTTTCGCCTGTGCCGCCGTGGTCGCCTTCCTGTTCACCTTCAGTATCGTTACGATGCTCCCCTTCATGAAAGTAATGATCGGCGAAGAGCCCCTGCATAGCTGGGCCGATCGCATTATCATCACAAGTCGCTCTGGCATAAAGTTTTACGACATTCAACTTCAACAGGATTTCTCCAAAGATTCCCCCAAGATTATCTCCGACAACATCCTGCTCCAGATCAGTTCCATAAAACGCGACACCAGCGGCCATGAATCCGAACTCCTCCCCGGCGACAAAATCCTCGCCATCTCCCTCCCCGGTCAACCCTTCACCCAAAGCCGCAGTCGCGCCGCCATCATCCAGAACCTCGCCCAGGCCCCCACGGACCAGCCTGTTACCCTGCGTCTCGAAAGACTCGGACAGGAATCCCAGCCCCTCACTCTAACCGTAACTCTTGAAGCAGAACCGTTTTACGCTCCGCTACTCAAAAAACTCATCGGCTTTGTTCCCCGCGATCAGTCCAAAAACTTCAAGCGCAACTGCCTCATCCTGCTGATCGTCATTGTGCTGACGACCTCGGTTGTACGCTGCCTGCTTCGTTTTATCCAGGAATACCTCACCAAACGCATCGCTTTTAAGAGCATCATGCTCCTCCGCCAGGAAGCATACTCCAAAGCCATCCGCCTGCCCCTGACCTTTTTCTCTACCGAGGGCGTCAGCGACACCATCAGCCGCTTCATACAGGACTCCAATCGCATAAATCAAGGTATTACAACGGTTTTCGGCAAAGCCATCCGGGAGCCCATGAAAGTCATCGCCCTGGCCAGCTGTGCTTTCGCCATCAATCCCAAAATGACCGCCATCGTCATCATGGGCGCCCCCATCGCCGCGACCATCATCAACAAACTCGGCAGCAAAATGAAAAAAGCCACCCGACGCACCCTCGAAAGCTGGTCCAAAGTGCTTGGCCACCTCCAGGGAACCCTGCTCGGTATCCGCATCGTAAAGGGTTATCACCAAGAGAATTACGAACAAAATCGTTTCACCAAAATCAATCAAAAATTGCTAAAACAACAGTTCCGCGTTGGAAAAATCGATGCCGCCAGCGGGCCTATTCTGGAGTCCTTGGGGATCATAACGGCATGTGTAGGAATGATCTACGCGAGTCTGTGGTTAACGTCGGGGAAGATGAGTCCGAGCGATTTTGGTGCGTTGGTGCTGCTACTTGGAGCAATGGCGGAATCGGCTCGAAAACTGGGCAATGTTTATCCGCGGCTGCAGACGGCCAATGCGTCGGCTCAGCGGATATATCAGATTATCGATGCTCCAATTGAAAGTGATCCGGCTGGCGCGCATCACCTGTCGCGGTTAAATAAGTCGTTGGAATTTAAAGAAGTTAACTTCACCTATCCAAACAGTACGGTTGCAACACTGGCGGATATTAACCTGGAGGTGCAGGCGGGTCAGACGGTGGCGGTGGTGGGACCGAACGGGTCGGGCAAGACTACGCTGCTGAGTTTGATACCGAGATTTTTTCTGCCGGAGCACGGGGTAATAAAGATTGACGGGCTGGACATTGCCAAAGCAAGCTTGAGCAGTCTGCGGGAGCAAATCGGAATTGTGACCCAGCAGACGGTGGTGTTCAATGATACGATCGCAGCGAACATAGCTTACGGTAGTGCCCATGCCAGTGAGAATGACATTTATGAGGCGTCGAAGCGAGCGTATGCGCACGAATTTATCAAACAGCAGCCACAAGGGTATCAGACGATAATCGGTGAACAGGGGGCGACGCTGTCGGGCGGACAGTTGCAGCGAATCGCGGTTGCGCGGGCGATTCTGCGGGATCCGGCGATATTGATATTTGACGAAGCGACCAGCCAAATCGATTCGGACAGCGAAGCGAAAATCCAAAAAGCGGTGCTGGAGTTCGCTCGCGACCGGACCTCGTTTATTATCGCTCACCGGCTGAGCACCATTATCAACGCGGACCGGATTGTGGTGCTGGAGCAGGGAAAGATTATCGCCCAGGGCACGCATCAGGAACTGATTGATTCGTGCGAGCTGTATCGCAAGTT
>DAOWAK010000101.1 GCA_030634605.1 Sedimentisphaerales bacterium | reverse complement strand
TGGCGGCAGCGTTGCAGATTATCCGCCAGGTGCCCATCGAATCGCGGGACAAGGTGATCGTGGTTGGCGATGGCAGGTTGGGGTTGCTGGCGGTGCAGGTGCTGGCTGATCAGGGTAACAAAAGCAACGTGGTGCTGCTGGGTAAGCACGCGGAGAAGCTGACCTTTGCCGAGAAGCGGGGTATCCAGGGGATACTGCTGGACGATATGTTGGTAAAATCGCAGTGGGATGTGGTGGTGGACTGCACCGGCAATGCCGAGGGATTCGCGACGGCCTGTCAACTGGTTCGGCCGCGGGGTGTGCTGGTTTTGAAGAGTACCTGGGCAGTTGGGGCGGTGGTGGATTTGTCGCCGCTGGTTATTAACGAAGTCAAGCTGGTCGGGTCACGGTGCGGGACATTTGTTGACGCGATTAACGCCTTGGCGGCGGAACAGGTGGTGGTGAACGGGCTGATAACTTCGCGGTTCAAGTTGGCCGACGGGGAAAAAGCCCTGAAGAAGGCTCAGGAGCCCAGTCAAATCAAAGTGCTGATCGACATTAAAAAGTAATGACGAATTAAGAAACCAGAATGATAAATCAATGACGAAATCCGAATGACGATCCGGGGCAATGAGTCAGGCGTGAAACATGCTTAAGCTTCGCGTAAGCATGCCACCCGATTTCTTTTTGAACCTTAAGAATGATTGCTCAATCGTTTTTTCAATTCTGTCAGCAGCTGGTTCATGCGGATTTTGCTGGTGTGCTGTTGGAGCAGTTTTTTACGGGCGGTTTGAGCGATATTTTTTCGTTCTTCATCGTGACTGAGATAGTAACGCACTTTATCAGCAAGGTCGTTGGGGGAATCGAAGGTAATCAATTCGCGGCCCAGATCGAACATTTCGCTGAGACCGTCTTTTTGTCTGTCTCGCGGGTGGGAGCGAACCAGGAAGAAAGCGCCGGCGGCGATGCCGTCGAGCAGGTAACTCACCGGGTAGCTTCGGTTGTTTAGATGCAGGAAGATTTTGCCGGAGTTGTACAAGTTGTTCAGGTCGGGTCCGTTGGCGACGGAGCCGGCGACGTGTTGGTTAAGTGGTGATTCGGCCCAACCCGGTGAGGGTGTTTCGGGCTGGGTTTGGTCAATCGCCGCCCAGGAGAAGATTTTCAGGTCGTGTTTTTCCTTGAGCAGCTTGGTGCAGTAGGTGTCATAAACAACCGCGTCGCCCAGGAAATTGCGGATCAATTCGATGAAATAGTTTCGGATGTCGTCTTCCTGCAAGGTTACGCCGCAACGCTGGGCCTGGGCGAGGAATTGGGCAGCGGAATCGGGTTGATATTTTCCGACGGATCGGCGGATTTCTTCGGCGACGGCGTACCAGAGTTGTTTGTGGGTGTCATGTTTGATGCGGTATTCGTGCGGATCAGTTGTGCAGCGGTCGGCGATTAGAACGATATCACTTTGGTAACGCGACGGTTCGGCAGAAGTTGGTTGTTGAGGCTGGAAGATTTGGGTGTTAACTATCGGCGGCAGTTTGATAAGGCGGTTCGGCGGAAAATTGTTCTGCAGCAGATAATCCGTTTGGGCATCAAAGGCGGGACAGACGAAATCGTGCGGGCCGATTCGCTTGGTAAGGGATTGATTGTTTGGTGATTGCGTTACACCCTGGCGCAGCAGAGTAACACAGATGGTGGATTGGGGCAGGGAATGCATTAGGCCGCTGCGCAGCAGATCGACGAGAATAACCAGGTCGGGTTGCAATTTTTGAACGCGGTTTAGTTGTCCGTAGTGGGAGACCTGTCCCGGCCGATCCAGGACGAGTTGTTCGGTACGACAGCCAAGTTGAGCCAGGCCGCCCAACGCGTCGCGACTGGTGCAGCGATCGAGGGGGCTGAAGGTGCCGGTGCAATTTGTCCAGCAAAGCTGCGCAGGTTGATTGAGTTTCGAAATCAGTTCAGAAAGATCGAATCGGCTGTCGAGCCGGCTTTGTTCGGTCATTAGTTCATTGATTTTCTGGAGAACTTTCGGAGTGGATCTGCCCATGGCATCGGCCATCTGGTGGGCAAAGGTCTGGTTTTCTTTGTCGGTCAGCCAGGGCCAGGTACCGGCCTGGGTAGGCAGATTGTAACCGGGATTAGTGTCGCAGAAATTTTCGATGAGGGCGGGCTTTTGATCGCCGAGCAGCAGCACGAGTTTTCCGGTTTGCAGTTCCGGTTGAAAATTGATGAGTTTGAGCACCAGGAGCATTTTGACGGGATCGTTTTCAGCAACGATCAGGGCCTGGAAGGGTGACATTTTTTTCAGCAGAGCTTTGACTTCGTGTCCGGAGCCGATGCCGTTGACAGCCATGTTGACGCCGGAGATTTCGACACGGTCGGCGCTGGCGCGAGCGGTAATGGTCGGGGTCGAAGTAAAGCCCAGCCAGGCCCGTCGTCCATCGCTTTGGCGAAACCGGAAACTCGCTGTTCCATCGTGCGTAACAGCCATTTCTACACTGTCGGGAATTTCAATCGAGCGCAGGGTTTGGGCCAGTTGCTGATCTTGCGATTCCAGGGCGGTCAGGTTCGCAGTGAGCAATTTATCGCCCGGCCAGCGGGCCAGGAGGTCCCGGGCCTGTTCGGCGGGAATTTCGGTGAGGTTGGCGTTGTTGTTTTTTGATTCCGGCGTCATTTGTGAAATGTTAATCTGCTTTTTGTTATTTTGCAAACCTGTTGTTCAACGAACAGCCTCGACTTCTCGACCGGTTGAACCTGGATAGATGGATTCGGGGAATTTAATTGAGACCGAGGTGTGGCCGAACTGCTGGTGACGATTGGTTTTGATTTTTACGTCGCAGGGATTGCAATGACCGAAACAGTCACAGGAGCGGTAACGACCATCCATGCGAAAATCGTTGTCGAGAATATTGCCGATCGGCGGGAAGTTTTCGTACAAATCGTGGTGACAGCGATAGACGTTTCCGTCGGGCCCGATGATAAGTTCAGTGGTGCGGCAGGAAACGGTTTGTGAAGTTTCCATGGCGGGGGCGTCATCGAAAAGATATCGACCGTGAAGTTTGCCGTTATGAAAGCCGAGAAATTCTTTGGTGCGAAAATCTATTCCCGCGCGCTTGGCCTGCTGCTGGGCTGCCAGGACCAGATCGACCTGATCGGGATGGAGCACGGCCCAGATGCCGATAGAGAAACCGGCATCCTGAAGGCGCAGGGTTTTCTCCAGCAGTTCATCGAGTGCAATCTGATCGGGGTGATAACTGACCCGGATGGAAGCGTAAGGTGCATCGCGGCGTAGGCGACTCGGTTGGATGCGGGCGATCATTTCTTCGGCGTTAAAACTGAGGTTGGTCAGGATGTCAATCCGGATGCGTTCGTCCAGGCCGTTAATGATTTCGTAAAAATCGGGATGGCAACTCGGTTCGCCGCCCTGGAGCGTTATCGGCACCAGGCCGTCCGGGTGTTCCAGATTGGCCAGGCGATGCAAAGCGGTAATCCACTTCTCGGCGTTGAGGATTTTGTGTCGATGGGAGATGTTGTTTTCGAAAGAGTTGATGCAATAGTGGCATTTGTAGGGGCAGGCAAAGGTAAGAAAAGCCGCGATATAATTGCAATCGTCGGTTATGGAGATTTTCGGCAACGGCGATGCCTCTGACATATCAATTGTTCCGCACTAATTAGCTTTGTTTTTTTTCAGTTTTGCTAAGCGTTAACTTCGGCCAGTTGTCTTTCGGTTCGGCGACGGGCAGGTGATGTTGAAGGTGCAATCTGCGCGGCTCCGGTGAGCATCTCGACAGATTCCATAACCCGGTCCACGCTGATGTATTCCATGCAGCCGTCGGGAAAGATGCAGCGCGAGCCAAAACAGGGAATGCAGTTGCGATCGCAGGTGGGAGTGAGCTTAACACCCTGGCCGTACATGTAAACCTGCTCCGCCGCGGTTGAGCCGAACATACCGATTACTTTTTTACCGAGCGCCAGAGCCAGGTGCAGACCTAGCGAATCGTTGGTGACGATGGTCCGACAGGAGCTAAGCCATTCGATGTAGTGGCGGATGCTGTTGAGCGACTGCTGCCAGCAGACGGCGTAATGCTGATTGGTGAGCCGATCGTGCAAATCTTTCCAGTAGGTTCGCGGCCAGAATTTTGTCGGCCACTTGGGGCCGGCGTGATGATTGAGGCCGATGTCGTAAATTTCGGCGACCTTGGGCCGATAGCCCAGGACGTAACGTTCGCCTTGCCATTCCTGACCGATGGTGCGGTAGAGGGTTTCCTGGAGGGGTTCCTTGCTGATGGATTCGCCGTTGAGCGCCTGGGAGAGGGCTTCGACAGAAGCTGCGTAAAAGCTGTCCTCGCCGGTGCTGATGCCGTCCTTGAAGCCAAAACGCTTTTCGGCAGCGATTCCGGCGGCAAATTCACACCAGTCCTGCTGCTTTTCCAGGTTGATTATCCAGTCGAACTGATCGCGGATGACGTTGGGCGAAAGATCTTTCGGACTGTCAGCCAAAATCAACCGGTCGATGAGGTGGTTTTTGACCAGCAAATCCTTGGCACCGCGAGCGGTGATCCAGCTGACGTGCCAACCACGGAAGTTTTCCAGCAGGCAGGTGCAGCGGAAAACGTCTCCCAGACTGACGACCGGAGAGATTCTGTGATCGCAAGTCTCTGAGAAACCGTGCTTTATGATTAATAGCCGTCTTCTTTGCATAGGGGCAACTCCTGGTTTTCTCCTGAATTATGCAAAAATTCGCGCAACTTATGATGCATTATGAATTTGCACTTCTTTCAATTCGGCAATATCGGGACAATTGTTTAACGATTATGGGACTTTTGTGCCGATGCAATTGCAATGAAGTTACAAGGAACCTCTAAAAAGAACCAAAAATCCGAAACAGCCAGGCAATTTCGGCGAAAAGGCGATTAATCATGGGCAACGGCTACGTAAATACAATTGAGGCGGCGGGCGATGCACCTGCGGGGATTGAGCTTGGGCGGTGTCTGACGATAAAGCGAACGCACGGGCTGGGCAATGTAGTCTGTTTGCTGGCGGTTCTGGATGAGCTGCTGGAGCGGGGTCATCAGTTGACGGTGGTAACTCGGCCGGAATGGACGCACGCTTTTTCGGTGTTGCGGCCGAGCATTAGTTGGCAGGTGCCGGCGGATCAGGAAGCGGATCAGGGGGAGAAAGTGATTGATCTGGATGAATTGACCGAAAATCTGGAGCCGTGTAAGCATCGGGCGGATGAATTTGCCCGGCTGCTGGGGATTGATTCGGACCTGGAGCCGTTGCGATTGCATGTGCCAGCGGTTTGGCGGGTTCCGTTTGAAAAACTGGCTGGATCTGTAGTGTTTGCGCCGGAAGGGGGCCACCCGTCGCGTACCTGGCCGATCGAGCAGGCGTCGCAGTTGAAGGATTTTTTGGGTGATGAAAAACTGGTGCTGGTCGGGACCGGTCGGGATGGTGAAATCCGTTGTGATTATGACAGTCGGGGACGGTTGCAGGTGCATGAACTGCTGGGGTTGCTGTCGGTGGCGGGGTCGGTGATTACCATGGATTCGGCGGTGTTGCATATCGCGGCAGGGTTGGGAGTGCCGACGGTGGCGATTTTTGGCGGGATTAATCCGAACTATCGTGTTCGGCCCGAACAAAAAGTGGTGGTGGTTCAGGCTGAGATGGAATGTTGCCCCTGCAATAAAAATGAGATTTGCGAAGATCGGTTCGACTGCATCAAAGCTGTCCAGACCAGTGATATT
>DAOWAK010000029.1 GCA_030634605.1 Sedimentisphaerales bacterium | reverse complement strand
AATGAGAAAATGATTATTTTCATTGGTATAAAATAAGGCCTTGGGCTTGTAAATGCAAGCCCAAGGCCGAGCTGTTGATAATTCAGGAAATCTTACCGGTAATTGTTTCGATAAATTACTTGTCGGAAGATTTATCCCTGGTCTTTCAAGACGGCTTTCCGAGAGAGCTTGATCCGGCCCTGCTCGTCCACAGCAATTACCTTGACCTGCATTTCGTCGCCGACTTTGCAAACGTCATTGACCGCGTCAACGTAACCGTCAGACAGTTCGCTGATGTGGCACATGCCTTCTTTGCCGGGGGCGATTTCGATAAAGGCACCAAAGTCTTTGGTTGCGACAACTTTGCCGTCATAGAGGTCGCCAATCTGGACGGGTTTGGTCATGGATTCGACCATGTCCAGAGCACGCAGGTGTCCGTCGCCACTGGTGCAGGAGATGTAAACGGTGCCGTCGTCTTCGATTTCGATGTTGGCCTCGGTGAGTTCCTGGATGCGTTTGACATTGCTGCCACCCGGGCCGATGAGTTTGCCGATCATTTCCGGCGGGATAGTGGTGACGACCAGTTTGGGAGCGTAAATGGAGAGGTTCTGGCGAGGTTGGTCGATAACGCTGAGCATGCTGTGCAAGATATCCAGGCGGGCGGTTTTGGCCCGGCCGAAAGTTTCGCGAATGATATCGAGGGTCAGGGACCGGGCTTTGAGATCGAGCTGGATGCCGGTGATGCCTTTCTGGGAACCTGCCACTTTAAAGTCCATGTCGCCGAAGTGATCTTCCTCGCCGATGATGTCGGTTATCAATTCGTATTTGTCGTCGTTGCTGATCATGCCGATGGAAATGCCGGCGACGGGGTGTTTGATGGGGATGCCGGCGTCCATCATTGCCAGGGTGCCGCCGCATACGCTGGCCATGGAACTGGAGCCGTTGGATTCAAGGATGTCACTGACGAGTTTAACCGTGTAAGGGAAATCCTCGAGGGTAGGCAGGACCTGGCTGAGGCTGCGTTCGGCCAGAGCACCGTGACCGATTTCGCGTCGTCCGGGGCCCATGATGCGTCGGCATTCGCCCACGCAGAACGGCGGGAAATTGTAGTGCAGCATGAAGCGTTGATCGTATTCGCCCATGAGTCCGTCGATGGTCTGGGCGTCGTCGCTGGTGCCCAGGGTGGCAGTAACCAGGGCCTGGGTTTCGCCACGGGTGAAGATGGCTGATCCGTGCGTACGCGGCAGGGCGGCAACTTCGCCGCTGATGGGGCGAATGTCTTCGAAGCCGCGACCGTCAGCGCGACGGCCGGCCAGGATTTCGTCGCGGTGGACTTTTTCCGTGAACTGCTCGATTGCCGAGCGTACCAGTTCGGAAGTGTATTGCGCTTCTTTATCGGAATCTTCGGGACAGACTTCTTCTTTGAAATCGTTGAAGATTTTTTTAACGGTATCATTACGTTCTTGCTTGTCGGTAATCAATTTGACCGAGGGGAAAGCCGAGCCGGCTTTTTCTTCGAGCATTTCCAGCAATGCCGAAGTGTCCGGTGCTTCATAAGCGTATTTTTCTTTGCCGCAGTCAGCCTGCAACTCCAGAATCATATCGCAGATTTCTTTAATTGTATTGTGGCCGAGTTCGATAGCTTCGGCGAGCACCTCTTCGGAAAGTTCCTGAGCGCCGACTTCGATCATGTTGACGCCATCTTTAAGGCCGCCCAGAACCAGGTCCATTGATGATTTTTCCCGCTCTTCGGTGGTGGGGTTGATGATGAACTCATCGTCGACACGGCCCACGCGGACAGCACTGAGCGGTCCGTCAAAGGGGATGTCCGAAATCGCTAAAGCGGCAAACGCGCCGATCATCGCCAGGATGTCCGGATCGTTTTGCATGTCTGCGGACCAGACCATGGCCTGAATTTGCACTTCGTCGCGGAAACCTGCCGGGAACCGTGGTCGGCAGGGACGGTCGATATTCCTCATGGTGAGGACTTCCTTCATGGTGGGTCGGCCTTCACGTTTGATGAAGCCGCCGGGGAACTTACCCGCTGCGGAGAGTTTTTCACGATAATCAACCGTCAGCGGGAAGAAATCGATACCTTCTCTGGGATCGGAAGAAACCACCGCGACAAAGACCACTGTTTCGCCGTAGCGAACCATGACCGACCCGGAGGCCTGTTTGGCCAGTTTACCGGTTTCGATTGACAACAACCTGCCGGCGATCTGTTTTTCTACTTTTTTTACCATAGACATTTGCTAGTTACCTTCTTTCTTTTTCATCTTTGACCAGCAACAACTTTTCGCTCCGGCAAAACCTTATTTTGCCGGGGCTTTAATTTGATCGTATAGGAATTTATATTTAACTGCCTTATTTATAACGATTAAGCGACCAACGGGAGCGTCGAAACTCCCCGTGGATCGCGGCGAATCCGGTCCAGCGAAAGCTGGTAATTTATCCAACTCTACATATACATTTTTTTATTAATTGCGCAGCTTTATCGGGGAAAGGATGCAGGATCGCAGTGAACGAGAAGGGGAAATCTGCGCCGAGAGAATCCGTTTGAATCTGTTCCGCCCCGAAATTGATTTTTCTGTCCGTCCAACCAAACTTTACCAACATGCCGCCCGGCATGCCCTTGACAATATCATCCATCCGCCAACAAACCGCAATTTCCAACCGATCCTACTTATTGCCAACTTGCGGTTCCAACACCGACACTCGTTTTGCTTAAAGAATAATAAGCAAAATCCAAAACCGGCAAAACCGAAAGCATGTCAGAGTGGTTTTGCCGGTGATTATTTCTATTCAATCAGTTCTAATCGTTATTTATTTACGCAATCCCAGCCGGCCAATCGTATTGGTGTAACGCTGGCGATCTTTTTTGGCCAGGTACTTTAACAGCCGGGAGCGTTGTCCGACCATCTGGAGCAGACCGCGACGAGAAGCGTGATCCTTTTTGTGGGTCTTGAGGTGCCCGGTGAGGTATTCGATTCTCTTGGTCAGTATGGCGATTTGCACTTCCGGAGAGCCGGTGTCGCCTTCGTGAACCGCGAATTCTTTAATAACGTCCTGTTTTGCCTGTGCAGTAATCATTTTTTGTTCCCTTCCCCAACCTGGTCCGAACGACGGAGCCGGTCAGCTAAGAAGTAAAATCCATTGCGGCGGTATTACTTCCGGAGTTTACACAACCTCCGGGTCGCCGACTATTGTCGAATTATTGTAACCTTAGATTTCCAGATTGCAATAAAAACAAATTGGCCGATTTATCTATCGGCAAATTTTGCCTAAACCAGCCAGCATTCAATTGTAGCGGAAATGCCCCAAAAAGCAAGCACGAGCTGTAAATGTCTGTTAACAATAGCTTTGCAGTCCAGCTAGTCCTTGAGCCATTTGGCGACATCAAGCCCGTGGTAAGTGATAATCAGATCGGCGCCGGCGCGTTTTAGGTTGGTGAGGATTTCCAGGACGATTTTTTTTTCGTCGAGCCAGCCTTTTTGGGCAGCGGCTTTGACCATGGCGTACTCGCCGGAAACGTTGTAGGCTGCGGTGGGCATACCAAAAGTATCCTTCACCCGACGGATGATATCCATGTAGGCCAGGGCGGGTTTCACCATGACGATGTCAGCACCTTCCTGGATATCGAGTTCGGTTTCGCGCAGGGCTTCGTCGGAGTTGGCGATGTCCATCTGATAGCTTTGCCGGTCGCCGAATTGGGGGGCACCCTGGGCGGCGTCCCGGAACGGCCCGTAAAAGCCGGAGGCGTACTTGGCTGAGTAAGCCATGATGGGCAGGTTGCTGAAGTTGGCCTCGTCCAGAGCCTGCCTGATAGCCCCCACGCCGCCATCGATCATCCCCGACGGAGCCACCATGTCAGCACCGGCCCTGGCGTGGGAAACCACCTGCAAAGCCAGATTTTCACTGGTGGCGTCGTGATCCAGCACCATTTCGTGGTTTTTTTCGACCAGGACGCCGCAGTGGCCGTGGTCGGTGTATTCGCAGAAACAGACATCGGTAATAAGGATCATTTCGGGAACCGCTTTTTTGATGGTGCGCAGGGCGTGCTGAATTATTCCGTTTTTGTCATCCCAGCAGTCGCTGCCCACAGAATCCTTTTTGGCGGGGATGCCGAAAAGCAGCACTGATCCGATGCCGCAATCGAACAACTCGCGGGCGTATTCCGCGGCGTATTCGACACTGAACTGGAACTGACCGGGCATGGAGGAGATTTCGTTTCGAACGTCATCCCCGTGATGGATGAACATCGGCACGATCAAATCCTCAACGCTGAGTTGGTTTTCACGAACCATAGTGCGAAAAATTTTATTGCCACGCATTCTGCTGAGTCGAATATCCGGATAACTCATAATTTATTCCTTTAGCTATTTGATAAGTTTTGATAACTGTCGAAAAGCCGGGTGTTCGCTGGAAAAGGTCATTTCCATGATAGCAGCTTCGGTGGTGGTCAGGATTACCCCGGCCTGGTTAGCTCTTTGCAGGGCGATTTCACAATCAGATTTTTTCCTGGAGCTTACCGCGTCGGCTGCGATGAAAGGTTGCAGCCCCATAGTGAGCAGGTCGTGAGCCGTCTGGCTGATACAGACGTGGGCTTCGATGCCAACCAGCAGCACCTGGGTACGGTTGACCGATTGCAGAGCCTGACAGATAGCCGGATCCTGACAGCAACTGAAGGTCAGCTTTTCGTGGTATTGACAATCGCCCAGGATTTTCCGCAAAGGCTCAACTGTGCGTTTCAGACCTCGGGGATATTGTTCGGTGACGATGATGGGGATTTGGAGCAGTTGAGCAGTTTCAATCAACACGCCGCTTTTCTGAACCACCCGATCCATCTCAGATATGTGCGGTGCGAAAGCTTCCTGGATGTCCACCACCAGTAAAACGCAATTTTCCACGGTTAGCAGGTTTTCATGTCTCATGCGATTTTCTCCGAAAAGCGGGGCTAATAATCAATATTGAGCCCAAATACTAATTTAGTACATTTTAGTATAAGATTAGTATTTCTCAACCATGAATTGCTAACTTCTTTTAAATCAATCATTTGCAGCCACCGCCAGCACCGCAGCCGAGACCCGGGCGACGCCGGCTTTTCTCAGAGCCCGCCCGGCAACTCGCAGGGTCGTGCCCGTGGTAGTGACGTCATCGATCAGGCAGATGTGCTTGCCCGAATAGTCCGCGTCCACCCGGGCCGCGAACGCCCCGCGCAGATTCAGCAGCCGATGGCTCCGGGCCAGCGAGGTTTGCGGTTCGGTATGACGGACGCGGAGCAGGTCGCAATTAACCGGTACGGAACCGCCCTGCTTTTTCAGCTGACGGGCAACCACTTTCGCCAGCAGCTCAGCCTGATTGTAGGTTCGGCTCCAGCGCCGCCGCCAGTGTAATGGAATGGGCACCAGCAGATCGACATCCGCCAGGTGCTCGTCGCCCAAAAAAGCGTCCGCCAGTAATGAGCCCAGGAACTTGTCCAGCTGGCTCTGGCGGCCGAATTTGAACGACAAAATCAACTGCCGCAGAACCTTGCCGTAAGGGCCGACCCGGGTAACGTGAGAGATGGCGGGACGGCGGTTCTGGCAATTGTGGCAGCGTCCGTCGATCAGAGAAAACTCGCCAATGTCGTGCCCGCAAATTCGGCAATAATTGCCGGGCAGATTTTCGCGTAAATTCTGCCAACAATCCAGGCAAAGAAAATCGCTGCTGTCAGCAATTGCCGTTCCACAGGCGGCACAGGTGGGCGGGTAAATAAGCTCCATCAAGCCGTGACTCAGCCGGCGGCCGGCAGAAAAACAGCTTTCAAAAACCTTAATCGAGCGGTTGGGAATGAATCGGTTCCTCGACATTATCGCCAAGATAACCTAATTAGCATTTTTCGTAAAGACTTCTCAGTAAACATTTTAATTGACAAAAACCGCAAATCTGACAAGAATGAACACATGGTATTTACGATCCATCGTTACATATTCCGCGACCTTTTCAAGGCCTTTGCGCTGGGGACGCTGATTCTCTCCACGGTGTTGGGCCTGGGGATCATGCTCAAGCCCCTGCGGCAGTTCAGCGTGGACCCGGCCAATGTGCCGACGCTGATTTTCTGCACCCTGCCGGTTACGCTAACGATGGTAATACCAATATCGGCCCTGCTGGCGGCGACGCTGGTTTATGGCCGACTGGCCAGTGATAACGAGATTACCGCCTGTCGCAGCAGCGGGATCGGACTGCACAGCTTGATCTACCCGGCCCTGGCCATGGGTCTGCTGGTGAGCATGGTTACGCTACTGCTGTCTTTTCATGTGATTCCGACCTTCACCCGCAAATTCGAAGAAATCATCAAGACCGACATCAAAACGATAATCTTCAGGAACATCCAGAAAAAAGGCAACCTGGGCGATTTGTTTGACGATGTCCGGGTTCATGCCGATCACGCTTTTGCCGATCAGCAACAACTGGTTGGTGTTTCGGTGCTCGGTCTGGACGGCAATAAAATTGACTGGATAGTTACCGCCCGGCAGGTGGATGTGTTTTTTGAAACCAAGGAGAAAGACAGCCGGGTTAATTTGATTTTTTCAGATGCCGTGCGGATCGACAACAAAAACAACATGACTAACGTTGGGCGTCTGCGGATTGGGCTGCCGATTCCCAGCCTCTGGCGCGACAACATCAAGTTTAAAAAACATTCCGAGTTGAAAACCATTCGCCAGGACATGACGCTGTTCAATCCAATTGCGGAGCAACTCAAGGAATTTCGGCAGCAATTTGTTGTGGAGCGTTTTTTTCAGTGGTGTAATAACCAGCTGAAAACTGGTAAACAACTCAAGTTGCCTTTGTCCGACGGCAGGGGCTGGATTGTGTTGCGGGGGCAAAGCTGTGCACTGGATATCCCGACCAAACCGGCAGATCAGCGGTCGCCTTCGCAGAACCGGGCCGCAATAATCACCGGAATTGACAACGGACCGATCAGGCTGGAGTACCACCGCAAAAACAAAAACGCCGCAGCTAAACTTTATACCGCCGAGCGGGCCAAGGTGGGGGTGAACATCATGGGTTCCGAACCGACGGTGCAAATCAATCTGGAAGATGTCCAGTGGCGTTATTCCGGCGACAATCAGACCTTATCGCCCCCATTAACCTACTATCCGGTCAGCGGTATCGCCGTTCCGCCGGAGATTACCGCCGCAACGGAAGCGGTCGGAATTGACCAGATAACCGCCTCGAAGGACTGGCACTGGGCCGGACAGATCAATAATCCAACGCTAGCTATGCTGAAGTTGTGGAAGCGACTCACTAAAGAATGTGCCGAACTCACTACCGAGATCGAGGTGGAGCTTCATTCCCGGCTGGCTTTTGGAATAAGTTGTGTTGTGCTGGTGCTGCTGGGCTCGGTGCTGGGGATAATTTTCCGCAGCAGCCACCTGCTCACCGCTTTTGGAATCAGTTTTATCCCAGCTGCAATTTGCCTGATAACCATCTTCACCGGCAAACACATCGCCGAGCAAGGCTCCGGCGGACCGGAGATCGGAATAATGTTTCTCTGGTCGGGAATTGCCGCCGTTACGATTGCTAATATGGTAATTTACCGCAAACTATTTAAACAGTGATTCTTAGCAGGTTATTATGTCGGAATCATCCGAACAACATCTGAAATACCAATCGCTAAGACCGAAGATTCTGGACCGCTATGTGGCCCGGGAGTTTCTGGTCAGCTATCTCATTACGCTGGCGGTGGTGTTGTCCTTGCGGGTGATTCTCGATTTGTTCGTGGAGTTCGACGAATTCATGGAAGATCGTCCAGGCCAGGAAGCTCCCGGGGCGATCACCGTTATCGGCTTTATTGTAGATTATTACGGGCCGAAAATTTTCGAGTTTTTCCGTGATTTTTCCGGTACCATCGTGCTCCTGGCAGCCGCCTTTTCACTGACCCGGCTGACCCGCCAGAACGAATTAACCGCTGTGCTCGCCTCGGGCGTCAGCCTAAAACGCGTTATAGCACCGATAGTCTTGCTGGGCTTTCTACTCAATTTGCTGATGGTTATCGATCAGGAATTTATCCTGCCCCGGATAGCGGACCGGCTGGTTCGCGAACACGACGAAATGGAAATGGTTTCCACCGTAGAGGTCTGGCAATTACCCGATCGCGACGGCGCCCTGTTTTCCACCCCGGGTTTCGATTACGAGACCGGTACGCTACTGAATCTGCAGGTTATCCATCGTCGGGACGGTCAAGCCGTCGGTATTACCACCGCCCGATCAGCTCAGTGGGATCAGGAGAACCAGCTTTGGCGGCTCGATGAAGGCACCTACACCGGAATATCCGGTTCGGAAGGATTTTCCGGCCAGATCACTCAACTGCAAGAGGTTTACCCATCCGCCATCACGCCGGAATATCTCTGGCTGCAGCGGCACGCCAACTTCAAAAGCCTGATGAGCAGTTCCGAGTTGACCGGCCTGATGCGCCGTGACCTCAAGAACGCCGACCGCAAAGAGGCCCTCGGCGAAAAACATTTCCGCTTTACCGATCCGGTCATCAACATGGTAATGCTGCTGCTGGGACTACCCTTGCTGGTTACCCGTGAACGCCGCAGCACCAAGACCGCGATCTTTCTGGTCATCCTCGGTTCGGGCGGCTGCTTCGTCGCCACCTTCGCCTGTAAACTGCTCGGCGGCGAAGCCTTGAGTCCGCTGTT
>DAOWAK010000206.1 GCA_030634605.1 Sedimentisphaerales bacterium | reverse complement strand
GACATGTCCAGCGATATCCTGTCCCGAAGTTTTGACCCGTCGCCGTTCGGCATAATTTACGCCGGCGCCCAGAAAAACATCGGTCCCGCCGGTGTCGCCGTCGTCGCCATCCGCGATGACGTGCTCGACAAATGCAAAAAAGACGGCGTGCCGACCATGCTTTCCTACCATACCCACGCCGACAAAAACTCGCTGTTCAATACCCCGCCGAGTTTCACGATTTACATGGTTAACAAGGTGTTCAATTGGCTAAAAAATAAGGGCGGCGTCGCAGCCATCGAAAAAGAAAACTCCGCCAAAGCCGACCTCATCTACGGCTGCATCGACAACTCCGGCGGCTACTACACCTGCCCCGTCAATCCACAGGACCGTTCCTGGATGAACGTCGTTTTTCGACTGCCTTCTGAGGACCTGGAGAAAAAATTCGTCGCCGATGGCTTGGCCGCCGGATTTGTCGGTCTCAAGGGCCACCGCTCGGTCGGCGGCATCCGCGTTTCCATCTACAACGCCAACGGCCTCGATTCGGTCAGGGATGTCGTAAACTTTATGACCGATTTCACCGCAAAAAACGGCTAATTCTGCACTTAAAACAGTATATAATCCCAGAAATCCACGTTCAAACCGGAGATTTTTTATTTTTTACCTCATTGCCAAGCTTGACTTTGGGCGATGGAATTAATAGCATAGTAGTAGGATATGTAGGATTCCACGTTGGGTTCTCTATATTTGTTATGAAAACACATTCAATTTGAAAGGCTGGTGCGGTGATGACTGAAGAAAAAAATGACAATGTAACCGAAAAAAGCTCATCCTGTTGTTCGACGGGCTCCAAATCTTTTTTACTGTTTATTGTTGCATTAATGGCATTGGGAGTGGTGGGTTACGCACTGATTGGCGACACCGGGCCCAATAATACCTGTGGAATCGATAATGCAGACGGCACTGCTGCAAGTTGCTCAAGTACCGGCGGCTCCTGCTCGTCAACAAAGTCCGCTTGCGGCTCTTCCGGTTGTGAAGCTGGCTGCTCCGAGGACAAAGCTTGCTGTGGAAGTAGCTGTTCCAAGGATAAAGCTTGCTGCGGAAGTGATTGCTCCAAGGACAAAGCTTGCTGCGGAAGTGATTGCTCCGAGGACAAAGCTTGCTGCGGAAGTGATTGCTCCAAGGACAAAGACGGCTGTGCAAGTGGTTGTTCAAAAGACAAAGCCACCTGCTCCGAGGAAAAAGCTTCTTGTTCCTCAGGCCAATGTTCTTCCACGCAGACCGTGCAATAGAATCAGTAAAATTATTGAATAGCTAGTTCCTGTTGCGGAAGCGACTTTTTGTCATTCCCGCGAAAGCGGGAATCCAGTATTTCGGCACAAAAACAGGTTTTCGCTAATATACGAAATTGCACGATTAAAAAAACGTCTTTCCGCAACAGTAACTGGCTAACAAAGTATCTACCCTGCTGGGCTTTTTCTGACTGATATAAATCGGTTCGGACTGGTCCTCCAGGGTAGTTTTTATTTCAGCGGTTCAGCGGTACTGCTGCTTCACCTGGTCAACGTGAACAGGGTGATTTCCGGGCGGCAGTTGAATCTCAATCTGCCAATGCGGCCCAGACCCCGGTTGACGTACAACTGTTTTTCACCCCGGTTGAATAGTCCCGCGTAATACTGTTTATCTTTGACCGGCAGCACCGGGGGCCCCAACAGCGGCAGATGAACCTGCCCGCCGTGTGTGTGGCCGCTGAGTACCACGTCCGCCGAGTGCTCCTGCAACCTCTTAAAGGTATCCGGATTGTGCGAAAGAGCGATCGTCGCTTCATCACCTGGAATTCCATCGAAAGCCTTCTCCGGATGGAAATCGCCCGCCCACAAATCCCCCAGTCCAACAATCCACAATCGCGACCGGTCGATCTCGATTGGGAGTGATTCGTTTTTTAACACTTTGTGGCCGCTCTCGGTGATCTGATCCGTCAGATACTCGCGTAATTCAGCCTTACCATCCTGGTGGAAACGCGTTATCACGCCGTAATCATGATTCCCCAGCACCACATAAACACCTGATTTGGCTTTGATACCACCGATGGCCCGAGCAACTTTTTCTTTGTAACCATTTTTACCATCGTAAGTTATGTAATCGCCCGTCAGCATCACGAAATCGGGTCCCAGACGGTTGATGTCTTTGACGCATTCCTGCAGAAATTCTTCGCTTACTACCCGGCTGCAGTGCAGGTCACTGATCTGAACAATTTTTTTCCCGATAAACGCTTCCGGCAGGTTTTTAATCTGCAAATCTATTCTAACGGTTTCTACCCAGTGCGGTTCGATAGCCAACGCGTCGATCGCGCACAGAATCGGCATAGAAGCCACCGTCGCCACAGTGCTTTTGAGAAATCGTCTGCGTTTCAATAATCTGATACCGGCGTTGGCACCGGCCATTTTCTTCTTATTTGTTGACATATTAATAATGACGTAAAATTAGGATTTTATAACAATGGTGGGGAAAATTCGGTGGGGGGGGTAGGTCACTGTTTTTATTACGTTTAAGAACTTATAGCGTTATTCTTGGCGGATTTCAAGGAAAAAGTCGGATCATTTTTCTGCCCCGGGCGGCCGCGGTCGAAGAACAAAGTGGGTAAACTCTTTATCAGGCCGGAGATATGGTAGAGACTTTCCACCTCGCCCCGGCAATTATACCAACATTTTTGGCACCGATTAGCGGCGCTGTCCTGACGCAATTTGTTGATAATCGTAATAATATTGTCCTGATACAGATTCCCCACCGGCTGCGGACGAAATTCCACGCAACGGGCAATTCCCCCTACGCTGTCAATATTGAAAAAGGCCCGTCCAGCTGCACAATTGGGCACGCCGCCGTTCAATGCCGCATCAAAGCGGCTCAAGAAGTGCGGATTGCTCAGGAAATTAGGGTACTTTCGACGTAATTTAAGCAAAAATTGCCCGACATCGTTGGTTTGGCGATAGTGAAAACGCTTGTTGCCGGTTTTCAGAATCCCGTACGGCTGGACCATGAAATAAGCGTTATGCTGAGCCGCCAGTTGGATAAGCGGCTCCATCTGATCCAGGTTATCGTCCAGCAAAACGCTCATCAGATTCACTCGCTGCCAGGGGTACTTTCGCGCCTCGGAAAAAATCCGCAGCGACTCAACCGCCCGATCAAAAGCACCCTCGATGCCGCGGGCCTGATCATGCTTTTCGGCATCATCGTAATCGATACTGATGGAAACTCCCCACAGCCCCGCCGCAAAAAGTTCCCGGGCCAAATGCTTATCAGCATGATAGCCGTTGGTGGTGATGAAGGGAAAATGCCAGCGTCCCACCGCCCGGACGATATCCACGATATCCTCACGAAGGAAGGGTTCACCGCCGGCCAGGGAGATCAACATAGTACCCAACCGGGCAAGCCGGGCAGAACCCTCTTCAAACTGCTCAAGTGTCTGCTCGGGCTGTTTACCCATCTCATCAAACCAGTAGTGGCAGAACCGACAGCGAAAATCACACCGATAAGTCACCTGCCACGCACACCATAGCGGGTAGCGGGCCAGATAAGTGCGGAATAATCGCCATTTTTTCTGCTCTGGGCTGGTCATAATTTAATCGTATAGGAATTTGTATTTAACTACCTTATTTATAACACTAAGCGACCAACGGGAGCGTCGAAACTCCATGTGGATCGCGGCGAATCGTTTACAGCGACAGCTGGCCATTTAACCGGAGCTAAAAAACGTGTTCCCAACCGGGGTCGGTGTGTTTGTTACTATAGT
>DAOWAK010000067.1 GCA_030634605.1 Sedimentisphaerales bacterium | reverse complement strand
TGTCGGGACAAGAATCATAACAGTGCGCAGCGAGTGCGGGCCGAGGTTTTGTATCATCGATTGCGATAATGCGGGCCGCGGTTTCAAGTTTTACAGCGGTGAGACTGAAGCGGCCCGGGTTGAGGGATTTACCATTCGGCGGGGCAGTGGTCAGTTTGAGTATATTAGCGGCCAACAAAGGCCGGCCGGCGGTGCTGTTTTCTGCAAGAACAGTTCACCGACGATAGAGAATTGTGTCATCAAAAACAACCAGTTGGGTTTTTTGGGTGCCGGGGGTGGAATTTGTCTCGGCTTTGGTGCGGACCTGAAAATCATCAATTGCACAATAAGTAATAATTTGGTGGGATTATCCGGAGCGGGGGGGGGCATTTTCGGGGATGGCATAGGCAGCAGCATTTCTATTCTAAACTGCGAAATTGTCGGCAATACAGGTTCGTTTGGCGGGGGCGGGATTGCTTTGAACAGCGGCGCCGAAGCACTAATGGTTAATTCTTTAGTTACGGGTAATACCGCCGGTGAAGGCGGTGGAATATGTTGTTGGGATGAAGCGATTTTTGAGTTGAGAAATTGTACCGTTAGCGGGAATACATCGGCGCAAGATGGTGGTGGTGTAATATGTCAGGACAGCATGATGACTATTAGAAATTGCATATTCTGGTCGGACGAAGCGGGTGGTTCTGGAAAAGAGCTTTCGGCCGGTGGTTCTTCCGATGTGTGGGTGGAATATTGTTCGATAGAAGGCGGGCTTGCGGGCGTAGATATCAGAAATGGTGCGGTGGTTAACTTCTTAAACAGTGATCATTTTGAGCCGCACTTTGTGTCGGAAGGCTACTGGCAGGGCATGTTATGGGTGCCGGGAGATTATCGTTTGAAGTCGCAGGCGGGTCGGTGGGTTCCGGATTTTTATGGTGTTGGTGATTTACATCCGGATGGAGTGGTTATCCTGATGGAGGACGCCTTATTTGCCGCCTGCTGGTTGGAGGAGGGCACGGGCATGGTGGGGGATTTGAATGTTGACGGGGTGGTGAATATTCAGGATTTATTACGCTTAGCCCAAAATTATCTTTCCCCGAATCAGCCGTTTACCGGAGCCTGGGTGGTTGACGGTTCCAGCAGTGCATGCCTGGACCTGGGCGATCCGGGCAGTAACTGGAGAACGGAATTGTGGCCTCACGGCAAACGGGCCAACCTGGGAGCATACGGGGCGACAAATCAAGCGAGCCTGTCACTTTCGACAACCGGCAATGTGGCGGATATGAATGGCGACGATTTTGTGGGGCTTTTTGACGCGAGTCTTTTCATGGGGCAATGGCTGGCAGAAGCGGAATTGCTGTCGGAAGATTTTAATCGGGACGGGTATGTGGATCTGCGTGACTGGGCCATTCTGGCGAATAACTGGCTGTGGCAGCAATAGCAGCCGGGGCCGGGGGCAGTAGGGTTGCATGGTTGACAGGTATTTGGCGGGCGGATAAGATAACCATCGGCGGGCGTGCAACAGGTAGATTTTCGCGAACCGGCCTTTCGAGAATAAGCAATCTCGATCAGGAGGCAATCATGACAGTTGTCAAAATTAATATTCGAATATTGATTCTTTTTTGCCTGATGGGTTGGGTGTTGGGCTGTCAGTCGGTGCCGGATTTTCCTGAGCGGGGCAAGTGGGTTTCGGTTATGAGCCCGGCTGGGAAACTGCTCAGTTACGATCGTGACGGTGACGGTGTTGGGGATTATCAGCAGGTTCTAAGTAAAACGGGGCGGAAGGTTGAATTGCGTTTTGGCAATGAGAGCACCGAGCAGCATGAGGTTGTGCAATTGGACAAATTGGGTTCGGAGGTGCCGCACTTTATCATCGCGCTGGATGGGGTCCCTTACGAGTTGATCGAGGAATTGTACCGAGCCGGGGGGTTTCGTTTGTTCTATCGGCCGAGTAAATTGATCAGTTGTTTTCCCAGCATGACAGATTTGGCGTTTAATCGGCTCTTTGGCGGCAAACGACCGCTGGCGTTTGAGGCGGAGTACTTCGACCGCAGCAAAAACCGAATAGTTCCGGGCAACGATGTCTATCTAAGCGGAGCAAACGCGGACTGGGCCAATAAGCTGGATTACAGATGTCCATTTTTGCTGGACGCCATGGCGTACATGCTTCCGGACCAGGTGTTTGAAACTGAACTGCGGGAAATGATGGAGGTTTTGCGTAAAAGCCCAAGCGGAACTAAAATCGTTTACAGCGTGGGCACAGCTGGGTTGGGCACCAAAGGGGGTCGCAAAGCTATTCTGAAATATCTGATGCAGGTGGATCGGCTGTGTGAACAGATTGTTTACGAACGCAAAGGGCAGGTAAAAATCACCTTGCTGGCGGATCACGGCCACAACATGGTCGGCCGGGGCCAGGTGAAATTCAGCCAGCGATTAAAAGAGGGAGGTTATTCGGTCCGGGACCGACTGGAGGGGCCGCGGGATGTGGTGGTGGTGAAATATGGACTGGTCACCTATGCGGCGCTTTATACTGAGCGGCCCTGGGAGATGGCGGGGGTGCTGCTTGCGGATTCTGCGGTGGAACTGATTTGTTACCGGTGGCATGATGTGGTAGTGGTTCAGACGTTGAAGGGTAAGGCACAGATAAGGCACAAAAACGGGCGTTACAGTTATCAGATGGATTATGGCGATCCGTTGGGGCTGGTAAAGGTGATGAAACAATTACGCCAACAGGGGCAGGTGGACGAGCAAGGATATGTGGACGATCGGCCCTTTTTCGCCGCTACGGTGGAGCATAAATATCCAGACGCGTTAAGCAGGCTTTGGTTGGCGTTTAGTGGATTGGTAGAACAACCGGCGGATATGCTGGTTTGTTTGAAGGACGGTTGGTATCACGGCAATGATTTCTTCAGCGACATAGCTAAACTGGTTGGCGGGGTTAAAAGCACTCATGGTTCGCTTAACCGGGTGAATTCCACGACTTTCGTGCTTACCATGCTGGGGCAGTTGCCCGAAGCTATGCGGTTGGAAGATGTAATGCCGCAACTGGATACCCTGCGAAACAAATGATGACTCATGGAAGTGACATACTACGGCAATATCATTGAAGGCTTTTTCTGGGTATTTGTTTCACTGGTATTTTTTATCCCGGCGTGTAAACGGCAGGAAAAACATCGCTGGTTTTGTCTTTTTGGGGCGGGGATTTTCTTTGTCTTTGGACTTTCGGATTTTTACGAAGCCTGCACCGGCGCCTGGTGGAAACCATGGTGGCTGCCGGCCTGGAAAATCGGGTGCAGTATTGGTATCGGCTTGATGATATTCTGGTATGTCAGGATCAACGGCTCGGTTACCGCGGCAATAACCACGCTCAGGAACCGACAAAAGTAAAATGCCAAACGGCACACACCGAACGTAACGTATAATTTTGGATCAACTCGGAAAAAGTTGGTGGTTTTGATCCTGTCTATCTGAACGAATATAATTTTTGACAGGATAACATGATAGGCATGATTTTATTTTAAGATATCTCACGCAAAGTCGCTAAGAAGAATTTTGCCACAGAGGGCTCAGAGAATACATTTTGAAACCGCCGATAAACGCCGATGAACACAGATAATAAATCCGATTATTTATATAATATTAACAAATAAGGCCTAAGAAGATGAGACGCAGATTTGCACTGATTTCAATTAAGATATCTCACGCAAAGACGCTAAGGCGCAAAGAAGAATTCGGATTTTAAAATAGCCGCTAAGAAGATCAAAAGACGCAAAGAAGATAAGAAAATTAGACACTGATTTACACTGTTTTTTTTTATCTTTTAGCTACGAACCCTACACTATGTGGAGTGCAGGGCAAGATTTTAGATGGGATTGATAGGATATACATGATATATATTTATTATTCTGCTAAAAAAGGCTCCTGACCCCTTTTATCCACCCTTTTTCTCAATAATACCAACCCACCTGATAACAATAATACTATACTGCAAGGTTCAGGTACGGATGCGACACGGAACCCTACGTGGTCAATCTCACTGTCCGGGTAGCCGCCGTTCCGGGCAGATGATCCGAGGTGGATGAAGCTGTAGTAGAAGTACGACCCACCGCGAATGCAGCGATCGGAACCGGGGCAGTAATTAGTGTCAGACCATGGACTTTCCATCCATTCCGCTACATTACCCATCATATCATAAGTACCGTTCAGTTCCTCGCTGCCGCTGTCGACATCCCAGGGACCTGGACCGGCGGGATTATCACCATCGTCATAATTCCAGCCGCCATTTGAGCCATTTCCCTGGTATAATGTTTCGCCCGGCTTTGTTGCATATTCCTGCAGTGTTGTTCCATTCCAGTAAGCCGCTTTTACCCATTCATCTTCAGTCGGCAGGAAATAAAACGCATCCTTATGACGATAGAGATTAGTGCCATTGTCGGCTTCAGCCACACTCCAGGTGTCCAATGCGTAACTGCTCGTCCCCGGATCGCCGGTGAACTTATATGCCGCCTGATGGCTGTTACTGGTGTTGAGCCAGTTGACGAACTGTGCTGCTTCTAACCAGCTCACCCTATTGGTCGGAACATCTGCCCCTGTATAGAGGGGACTTTCGTCATATGCATCTAAGGGGATGCCTATTACCGTACCCCCAACGATGGTGACGAACTTGTTCCACTGGTCATTGGTAATCTCATGAATACCTATACGGTAATCGTTATTGACAATACCATAGCCACTGGCAGGATTGGTCGCCCCCGAAATAGTCACGAAATCAATGTCAAACTGATTTGCTCCACTACCGAAGGTATCCGCGAACCCCACATTCGCAACTGCCAAAACAAACACCCAAATCATCAAAAAGTGCTTCATTTTTACTTTCTCCATTGTGAGATAGCTGTGTAATTATAAAACAATTTGTGGTCTCTCAATGGGGAAAACATCTCCCCATGATATTTTGCATTATACTGGAAATGCCAGGCTTACGTCAAGATAAATTCGATATGGATAGTGATGAACAGAAATATTTTGAAAATCACCAATTGATGGATTATATCCACAGTAGACATCATGATGCTTGTTAGGGACTGCTCTAAAGGTCTGTCAGATTTAGGTTTACAAAATGGATGAAATTACATTTTGATTTGTTATCAGTATAATCAATATCGGACGCACAGTAACCTGAATCAAAATGCCCCCATTGGCGACTATTCTGGCAAATAATCTTTTCTTACTCTTTATCTTACTCCCCAGAAGGCAGCATGGGCTGAAGCCCATCCTACAAATTTAATAAATAGGTCCTTCGGCTACGCTCAGGATGACAGTGTCGGGGCGGTGCATGAATGTTTGTTATTGCTGGTTAGATTGCCGCGTCGCCTGCGGCCTCCTCGCAATGACATGGGGGGGGGGGGGGGAGGTTTAGCTTGACCGGGGGAAATGATGATGTTAGATTGTGTAAATGCATATAACGGCGATGGTTAAATTGAAAATTGCGTTGGTTTTGGCGGTCAGTGGGGTGGTGTTTGGGACGGTTGGCTGGGCGCTGGTTCGACCGGAAGAGCCGGGCGGGGCGGTTTCGGTATTGATGGGGGGCAGGACAGCGGGGGTGCTGTTGAGCATGTTCGCGTTGGGGGTGGTGGTTTGTCTGGCGGGGTCGGTGATCGGGACGGTGAACGGCAGGCACATCGGACAGATAGCGATACCGGCGGGGCTGACGGTCTGGGCAATGCGGACGGGGAGCATGGATTCGCTGTTGATGACGCATAGCAGTGCGGCGGCGCGGGCGGCGATGTTTCATGGTTTGATGTTTGAGGTGCTGATCTGGCTGGCGGTGGTGCTGCTTGGGTATTGGCTGGCGGATCGGGTTTTTGGCTTGATGCTGCAGGGCGGGGAGGTTGCGGCGGCTAAAAAGGGTAAGGAGTCCGGCGGAGGGTGGTTGGACGGGTTTTTGAAATCACAATGGCTGAGCAGGACGCTGGCGGTTGGGGTGAGCTTGGTGATCGGCTTTGTGTTGATGAAATTGATGGCACGGGCGGGAGTGACCCGGTTTAAAGCGATTGAAGTTGCGGTGGGGAACGTTCCGGCAACGAAACAGATTGTTTTTGCGGTGGGGGCGGCGTTTTTTCTGGGGACGCTGGCGGCACATCAACTGTTTCGAGTGGAATTGTGGTATTATTTGCTGGTGCCGGCAATAGTGGCGGCGATTGGGTACGCGTGGGCGGGTCATCTGGTTAATTTGAGTCCGCTGGAAGGGATTTCGCCACATTTTGTGCACGCTTCGGTGGTGTTCGCGACGGTGCTACCAGTGCAGTTTCTGGGGATTGGCTCGTTGGCGACGATAGCGGGGTTCTGGTACAGTATGCAACTGCATCACCAGCAAGGATAATCAACCGATGTGGGGCAAGCTCTTTGGTTAATGGGGGCTCGATGGTCAGTTTTTTTTAGAAAATCTGCAAAAATCTTTCCAGTTTATGTGACTTTGGGGAAAAATGTGTTAAACTATATATAAGGTTATCGGACTAAATCAAAAGTAATCCACCAGCTCTGCTGGTGAGAATTCATAAGGCTCTGCCGTTCCCGCGAGATTATAGTGGTTCTTTCTCAACCAATGTTACAAGGGCAAAAAGAACCCTCATGCAGAATTGGCAGAGAGAAGCTCACGTAAAATGCGATTGTAAGAGACACTGTAGAAGTAAGGAATGTTCTGCCCCAAGAATACTGGATTCCCGCCTGCGCGGGAATGACATAGTGTGGGACGTTA
>DAOWAK010000104.1 GCA_030634605.1 Sedimentisphaerales bacterium | reverse complement strand
ATTGCGATAGAGGCGGTCGCTTGGTATGGCTTTCGGCTCCAGAATATCGGACTTAACCTGCTCGCCCCAATCGTAGAAATGCAGGCTTGTGGACGCCGGCACAACGGTAATCAGCGTATTACGCCGCCAGTACGCATTGGTGGCATCCTCATAGTCCATGGTTTTTTGCAGGATCGCGTCCATATCGGCCATGGTGCCGTAATAGGGAATGCGACCGACATAAACCTCAAAATAGCGCTCAATCTCGTCCCCGCTGGTAGCCGCGGCTCCCCGTTCGCCAATAATCCCGTCCCCGTCCTTGTCCCAGTCGCAGGTTAGTTCCGCGTAGAAGTAGTCTGTCGGGATGTTCCGTCCTTCGCAGGGATACATTTTCATCGGCACATGGCTGTAGCCGGCTCCAGGTCGTGGATCACCGATAATCAATGCGTATTTCATATCCATGGATTCGTAATTGGCCTGCAGCCATTCACGTAATTTGGTCGCTGCTGCGTCCCCGGTTGTTGTCGCCCCGGTGT
Source organism: Sedimentisphaerales bacterium (assembly GCA_030634605.1). GTDB lineage: Bacteria > Planctomycetota > Phycisphaerae > Sedimentisphaerales > SM23-30 > JAFGSR01. The sequence continues at coordinate 5,095 of DAOWAK010000104.1, read as the reverse complement.
CGTCTTCATCAATCACCGTTACCGTAAAGCCCAGATCCTCCTTATGGGCTACGAAATCCGCGAGTTTAGTCGAACTCGCGCGAATAGCATTCGTGGTAATGATGACATAACCGTCGTTTCCCGAAGGGGGAGACAACGGCAATACGCCGCCCCTGTCCAGCTCATCAGGCTCGTATCCAGACGCGGCCACATCGAAGTTAACCGCGAGTTTCTTAGCTCGATCTTTGCCTTTCAGTTTGGAAACCCTGGCCGCTTGCCCCTTCCGGGAGGTTGCCAATACGTCTGCTTCGACCTGGGATGTAACCGATATATCGGCCTCAACCAGTTGTAACAGTTCACCGGTTACCGGATTGTAACTCACCAGCGGTACTGCGATTTCAGCCATTTTCCAGCCGCGCAGGCGCCCCTTACCAGCCAGACGAACATCAACTGTCGGCCAGAAAGCGTCCTGCTCGTAAATATCTACATCGTACCCATTTACGATATTCTTGCCCGTCGGCCACTCCGCAACTTCTTTGCCGTCAATCAATGTTAGCTGCGGTGGTGTCGGTGCAACCTCCCAGAGACCCTCTACAGGCTCATATACGGGATTTATCCGGGCCGCCACCGTGTCCAGTTTGGCGTTAGGCGGCAATAAGACATGCATCACCTTCCAGGGAATCTGCGGCTCGCCCGATTGGTTGAAATTTATATCTCCATCGCCGCCAAAAACTGCCTGGCCGTCGGGCCCTGTTGTAACAACTGCATCCACAGAAATGGCAGTGGTTGCCGCCTTTCCTGCCCCGTCGTCCACGCTTATGTTGATCGACGCGCCCAGAGCCCGCGGCACACAACTCAACAGCAGTACCAATACCGTCATTATGCTGATTATCGCGTTATTTTTCGGGAATCTCGACATTGTAAATCTCCTTTTTGTTTTTTCGGGTAAAATATCCAGTTACCTCACATAATTATTGCGCATACATTAAAACCCGACAAAATTAAATTGATCCGCACCCAGGCTCCCCGAGCGGAAACAGAATTCACGCTCTGCTCAAGGGTACCTCTAAAAATTACTGTAGGATGGGCTTTAGCCCATGCTGAGTCATTGCAACCGACGTTTTGATAAGCAATAAATCGATTTTTAGAGGTTGCCTTAAGTATATTGCACCATCCCCCGAAAAAAAATTCTTTGGTTAGCATTCTTTTCAAATCACTCCTGACACCTTTGCCTGCAAATCCAATTCTAATGTTTTCACCCTAAAAAATCAAGGGGACTTGGGGGTTTTAATATTCATTTAATAATTTTTCTTCCCCCTTTTTTTTCGCCCAATAAATACGACCGTTTTAGTCAGACATTTCGGCCATAAGGCTCCGTTTTCCGCGTTTATTTCACCGAAAATTTGCACTGAAGCACTGTTAAAGAGCTAACATCCGCAAAAAATACCATTTATAACACCAAAAAACGCTATTAAAAAAGCCGCTCGGATCCAGCAAAACCAGCAACCTATTGAAAAACAAGAAGTTACAGTTGTTTTCTTTCCTTTGTTGGCAGTTGGGCCTTGCTAATTTTATAAAAACCTATTAAATTATTCCGTTATGGGAAGGGTTCGTTGGTTGCCGATTGCTCCTGAACAGTAGTTATCGGCATTAATCAGGCGGAAATTTTTCCAATTGCGTTTGTTTATTGGAACATTGGCAGGATAGGCGATAAAGGTAATCGCTTCGATATGGCTCTGCCAAAAGCCGGTCCAGCGTAAGCTGGCAACTTAAATGCAATAGAGGACTTATCGAATCATGCGTAAAATCATTTCACTACTGTTGCTTATCGTAATGTTTACTGCCGGATGCAGCATCAATCAAACCACCACCGCCAAGACCGCCAAGACCGCCAAGACCGCCAAGACCGGCAAACTTGCCAACATGGATTTTCGCGAGGTGGTCGCTCGCGCCAAAAACCAGGTCTTTCCCATGGTGGTTTACATCAAATGCCTCCGGCAAAGTCACGCCGCCGGCAAAAAAATCACTCGGGAAGTTTCCGGCAGCGGCGTTATCATCTCTGCCGACGGCGAGGTGGTCACCAACTGGCACGTTATCGATAAAGCTGTCGAGGTTCGCTGCCTGCTCTATGACGGCCAGGGACTCGACGCCAAAGTGCTCGGTTCGGACAAAGACACCGACCTGGCTTTGTTGAAACTACAAAAACAGAATGACAGCCCCCTGCCTTTTGCCGGGTTTGACGATTCGGACAAGCTCCAGGAAGGTGATTTCGTCATGGCCATGGGCGCTCCCTGGGGACTGAGCCGTTCGGTTTCCATCGGCATCATCTCCTGCATCAAGCGATTTCTGCCGGAATCCAGCGAATATTCACTCTGGCTCCAGACCGATGCCGCTATCAACCCCGGTAATTCCGGTGGGCCGTTGGTTAATACTGCCGGTAAAATTGTCGGCATCAACACCCGCGGCAGTTTGGCCGGCGGCGGCCTGGGTTTTGCCATCCCCTCCAACACCGTCAAGTTCATCATCCCCCAACTCCGCGAGCATGGTCAGGTTAACTGGAGCTGGACCGGTCTGCAATTGCAGCCCCTGCGCGATTTCGAACGTGATATCTATTTCGACGCCGACCAGGGCGTCATCGTTGCCGAAACCGATCCCGAAAGCCCCGCTCGACGTGCCGGCATCCTGGCCCGCGACCGCATCGTACAAATCAACGATCAACCGGTTACCGCCCTGACCGCGGAGGAACTGCCCCAACTGCGAAAACTCCTCGGCAATCTTCCTAAAGACCAACCGGTCAACATTACCCTGCTGCGCAACAATGAAACGGTTAAAATTGAGATTATCCCCACCGAAAAGGGAAAAGTCGAAGGTGAAGAACTCGATTGCCCCCGCTGGGATCTGACCGTCAAAGCTATCAACCGCTTCGACAATCCAAACCTCCATTTCCACCGTGCCGAGGGCGTCTTCATCTACGGCATCAAACGCCCCGGCAATGCCGCCAACGCCGGACTCAAAGCCCAGGACATTCTCCTGAAAATCGACGGCAAAAAATTAACCACCCTCGACGATCTCGAAGCCATCCACAAAAACACCCTCGAAAACATCAAACAAAAACCAAAAATCATCATCAGCGTTCTCCGCAGCGGGTTGCTCCGGCAGCAAGTGCTCGACATTTCCAGAAATTACGAAAAAGAATAAAGTTAAAAACTTACTTTGAAATAAACTTATTAAGGAGTAACTTATGCAGCTGAAAGCTCTGCAAATAACTTCCGCCGTGATTGTTCTGTTCGCCATTTTGCTGCCTTTGACTGCTGCTGAATCTCTCGAGCAGGATCAGCAACTTACCCCCGCCGACAAAGTCAAAATCGCCGACAGCTTGGCAAACTCCCTGGTTATCGTCGAATACACGCTTAAATACGACAAGGGCGACAGCCCCGACATCGGCGGCTGGGGCTCACGCTGTCCCAACTGCGGCGGATTCCACTCCATAGGCTCCGGCCGGAAAATGATCACCGAAGAACGCCCCCTCGAAGTTGACGGCTACCTCGTTACTGACAATCTCGTCATTACCTCTGACATGATGGTCCACCCACGCTTCGTCGAAAAAATCGAAGTCCGCTTCGGCGACCAACTCATCGCAGCCAAAATAAATTCCTATTTCAAAAATCAACCTGCCGTAATAATCGAGCTCGATCAACCTCTACCGGGCACCGCACCACTGAAATTCCAACCCGACAACGAAGGCCCATACTGGACACTTACTCTGGACGAGCTTAACAGCCTCTGGTCCACCGCCGTCAAAGAATTCAGCACTACACTTACCAGAACCGAAACCGGCCGTACCTTCCAGACCGCCAGTACTGCCGGCATCGTCGTAACCAGAGACGCTTCTCCCGTTGCCATGGTTCTCAACAATCTGCTCCCCCCGGACGATTCGTGGAAAATCTCTCCCCTGCAATGGCCCACTGTCACCGCCGAGCAAATGCAAAGCCATCTCGACCAGCTCCAGACCAAAGCTGACCAGTCCCTGTTGCGCGTCACCCTCAATTTTCGCAGTCCCAAACAATCTCCTCAACAGCTATACATGAGCCAGGAAGAAGCGCCCACCGAAATCCACACCACCGGCATTGTCGTAAACAACAACCAGGTGCTCATCCTGACCAATCTCAAGCCCAAGGTAACCGCCCGGCTCGAACGCATCACCGTTCACCAGACTTCCGGCGATCCCATCCCAGCTGCTTTTGCCGGCACCTTCACCGATTACGGCGCGCTGCTGGCCGACCTGGAAACCCCCCTGGATTCCCCCGCCACCCTGATCGACGACAGCATTCGCGATTTTGACAATCAACTGCTCCTGGCCGCCGAGATCATCATCCAGGGCGAAAAACGCGTTACCTATTTCAAGCACATCCGCCTGGCGTCTTTCGAGCTGGGCTGGAAACGGCAAATCTATCCCAATATCGCCGGCAATTCCGAAAACCTCTTCATCTTCGACCAAACCAACCGCCTGATCAGCCTGCCGATCATTCGGCGCGAAAAAGTTTCTGAACAGAAACGCTTCTCCGGCGCCGGCGCCCAACTGACTGCCACCGGCTATCTGAAAAAACTTTTCACCGATCTCACTGCCAACCTCGACTCCAGTAACATCCCGCTCACCGAAGCCGAGGAAAGCCGCCTCGCCTGGATGGGTATCGAAATGCAGGCCCTCAACAAGGAACTTGCCCGCATCAATAACGTCTCCGACCTCACCAAAGACGGCAAGACCGGGGCCCTGGTCTCTTACGTTTACCCCAACTCCCCCGCCGCCGCCGCCGGCATTGAACCCGGTGCCATCCTTCTCAGACTGCACTGCGACGACCTGCCTAAGCCGCTGGACATCGACGTTACAGGTGACGTATTTATCGAAAACTTCCCCTGGGAACAACTCGATCAGGTTCCCGAACAATATCTTGACCGCATCCCTCAACCTTGGCCCAGCGCCGAAAACAGCTTGTCTCGCGCCCTGACCGACATCGGCTTCGACAAAAAATACCGTGCCGAATTCTTCATCGACGGCCAGACCGTCCAAAAAGAATTCACCGTCACCCAGAGCCCCCCCCATTACGATTCCGCATCT
>DAOWAK010000276.1 GCA_030634605.1 Sedimentisphaerales bacterium | reverse complement strand
GAAGGATTGTTGGGCTGGTGGAACTTCATGTAGTTGATGTCCATGAAGAACGGCTTGTCATCGTTGGCGTGCTTCTTGATGTATTTGATGGCGCTTCTGGTCTGGGCCCCATCGATGGTGCCGAGACCGTCATAGCCTAAAGACGTTCGCGGACGACAAGCAAAATCATCGCTACATGGTGGCGCGGGCGAGTTGGTATGGTGATTACAATGATCCGACGACGTTTCTGGATTTGCTGGTAACGGACAACGGCAATAACGATTCGGGATTTTCGTGTGAAGAATATGATGCGTTGATGCGCGAGGCAGCGGAGTGTACTGAACGGGAGGAGCGGTTCGAGATTCTGTCGCGGGCGGAGAAGTTGGCGATGCATGAGCTGATGCCGGTGATGCCGCTTTATTTTGAGGTTAATTTGCTGGCATTTCGGCCGGGGGTAAAGGGGATTTGGCCTAACGCGCGCAATGTTTTCCCGACCAAATTCATTTATAAAGAGTGAGCTTCTTAGCCACAAAAAACACAAAAGTTCACAAAAAGCACAGAAGAAATTGAAGGGTATGAAGTTTTCTAAGAACTGGATGCCCGATCAAGTCGGGCATGACAAGTCAATTTGTCACTTTCTCAAAATGATAAGGACAGTTGGATAATTATCTCCAGCGAAATGGAGATTATTGCGAGAAGGGGCAGGAACCACCAGGGCAGGAGCCATTTTGGGCCATCTGGCAGGAATCTGAGGCGGGACCACAAGCTGGGGTGGCAGAGCTATTATGGGCAGAGAAATTGCTAAGAAGTTTTTTGGTAGGCCCGGAACAAATGGTGCATTGGGGAGTTGCATTGCTTTTCATGGACGCAACAAGCATTTCAAAGCGATGATCGCAATTTTCGCAGTAAAATTCATAAATCGGCATAACCATTACCTCTTAGAAATCCAAAACTTAAGGGAACCCGGGGGGGAAATTACTTTTGCCAGGGCGATTGTAAAAGCTTGTTTAATCAAGACTTAACTGTGTTTTTTCATAAAAAGTCAACAACTCGGTGATTTTTTGCTTCGGTATGAATTATAGTCAATGAAGGTGATGATTTTCAAGTAGAAACCGGATTTGTTGGGAAATAAAGCCGATTTTTTCGAATCCTTTGTTTTGCGGCAATGGGGCAAAATATGAAAATTATGATTTTTTTTGTGGGATCATCGTAAAAAGTTGCCTGGTGTGCAAACCGGTGATACAATTAAATAAGGTAGTACCAATGATGGGCCAACTCGGGGGAATTGGAGAGAGACTTGACATGTCGTGAGCTTAGAGTAGAGCGATCATCCAGGATCCATGATAATATTGAAACAAGAGACATAAATTTTATTAACCACCAGAAATCCGGGTGAAATTCCGGAAGGGAGGTTGATATGAACCATAATGAAGACGATCGAGATAATGCGGTTCAAGTGCCATTGCATCGCCGAATAGCGGAAAATCTGAGCAATCAGGTGAGTTCGGGCAAGTTGAAGCCGGGTGAAAAGCTGCCATCGGAACGTCAGATTGCTCGTCAGTTTCAGGCGTCACGGGCAACGGTGCGGACGGCTTTGGGGCATCTGGAACAGGCGGGGCTGATTACGAGACGAGAGCGACGTAGCGCGGTGGTGGCTATTCGGCGTGACATTACGCCGTTTATGCGGATCGCGTGCAGCCATCCGCGGTTGATGACGCTGTTTGGTAAATTGAGCAATATGCAGATTCTGCCACCGCGGTGTCAGTTGCAGTTGGTTGATATGCAGCATGTCGGGTCCCTGCGTCAATTGTCTGCGCAGCCGGCGACGGGGGCGGACATTTTGATCAGCGATCTGGAAACGGTGAACTATTTTCGCAATGAAAGTGATGTGCTCTACCAGACGATACAGAAAGGGATAATTTTTGACGGTGAATTGCCGACAGTGCTGGAAAATCTCTGCTGCGAAGGCAACGAGTTTGTGGCGATTCCGCTGGGGATAACTACGCAGGTGCTGTATTATAATCGTTCGCTGCTGAGTAAAGCGCAGGCGGATGTTCCGGCGGGAGCCTGGGGTTGGGATGAGCTGGTTGGCTTGGCACAGCGGCTGAGTTACAGCGGTCGGTATGGATTTCAGTTTCGGCCGTCGCTGAGGCATGTTTCGGCGCTGATGTCGAGCAGGGGGAGCAGGCTTTATGAAGCGAACGGGCGGCTGGGGAGCGGACGGAGAAATTTTGATTCGATAGTGCGATTTATTCATGATCTGGTGCACCGTCACAAGGTTTCTCCGATTTTGGCCAAGGCTGACCAGATCAACCTGTTTGCCGACGGGCGCTGCGCGATGGCAATGGACGGGTTCGATATGTACAAATCCTATCTCGCCAAGCTGGGCGATTCTCTGGGTGTTGCGGCGTTAGCTAAGGATGGTCCGGCACACACTGTAATGTGCGGATTTGCGGCGATTGTGCTGGCCAACCAGATGGATATACAGCCGGTGCAGGATCTGTTGCGGATTTTGCTCAACACGAACAACCAGAAACTGATGGCCCAGCAAGGCGGATTGCTGCCGGTTCGGCGGGAACTGCTCAATATTGAGACGCTGGAAAGTCTGGATGTTCCGGCGGAAGTGGGAGAAGTTTTTCTACGTGAGTTGAACCATAATCCTGAAACGGTATTGCCGGCGAATCTGGATACGCAGCAGGCGGTGGAGAAGCTGTTCCTGGAATTGTGGCTGGGGCTGGACAACATCGAGAGCATTTGCCGGCGTTTTCGGGAACCGGAACAATAGCAGATGTGATTCAAACGCGAG
>DAOWAK010000047.1 GCA_030634605.1 Sedimentisphaerales bacterium | reverse complement strand
CGAAACCGCGGCTGGTGGATTCGAAGGTGCCGATGATGCGGTTGGATATCTGGGGCAGGGTGATGGTGCTTTTGGAGGCGATGACGATTTTGCCGTCCTGGCGGAGTTGCTTGATGGCGTCGGCGAAGAATGGGTATTGTTCGTCAGGGACGTTGAGAGCGCGGGCCAGAGGGCGTTGTTTGAGGGGTTGATAGTCAGGTCGAGATAAAAAACGCATAATTTGAGTTGTGAATCTTTTTGGCATAAATAGCGATAATAGCAGAAATTATCGGTATTGGACAGCTGTTAATCTCTATAAGGCGAAGAATTTTGTTGAAAAATGGGGGTTTATAGTCGATACTATAGTTTGATGAGCACTATTAATGAGTACAATTTTGGGTGGGACGAGGCTGCGGGCGGTGTCCGGCGGCTGGGGGAGATTTTTCGAATTAGTGGTGCTGAGCTGAATATCCTATCTCTGGGTCTGTTGTTACTAGCCCTTCGGGGCTAAAAAACGATCGATTCATTACTATTTGTCCGTGAAATTTACCCTTTAGCAGCAGGTGTTTGTCTGCTATAATTATTGGCTTTGCTTGAACTTGGGTAAGATTTAAGGCCCTGTGTACGGGAAAAAGCCCGTTTTGTTGAGAAATGGAGGCTAACGAGATGTCAGCCGAGACTAAAAAAAATGATGATTATGTAGTGATATTCGATACGACGCTGCGGGACGCGGAGCAGAGCCCGGGAGCTAGCTTGAATCTGCACGAGAAGCTGGAAGTGGCGCATCAGTTGGCGCGGCTGGGCGTGGATATTATCGAGGCGGGGTTTCCGATAAGTTCGCAGGTGCAGTTTGACGCGGTGGAGCGGATTTGTGCGGAAGTGCAGGGGCCGGTGATTGCGGGCCTGGCACGGACGATCGCCAAGGATATCGAATCAGCGGCCAAGGCGTTGAAGGGGGCGAAGCGCTGGCGGATTCATACGTTTACGAGCAGCTCTCCGGAGCATATGGAGTTTATGTTGCGGATGACGCCGGAGGAAGTGCTCAAGCGGGCGGTGGAAGCGGTGAAGCTAGCCAGGAGTCTGACCGATGATGTGGAGTTCAGTGCCCAGGATGTGGCTCGGAGCGATCAGGTGTTTGTGCATGAGCTGGTGGCGGCGGTGATCGAGGCGGGTGCGACGACGATTAATATTCCGGATACGGTGGGTTATGCGATTCCGTCGGAGTACGGCAAGATGATTGCTGATTTGTGCCAGAAGGTGCCGGGTGCGGATGAGGTGATTTTCAGTACGCACTGCCACAATGACCTGGGGCTGGCGACGTCGAACTCGCTGGCTGGGGTGATTAACGGTGCACGGCAGATCGAGTGCACGATCAACGGTCTGGGTGAACGGGCCGGCAACGCCTCGCTGGAAGAGGTGGTGATGGCGATTCGGACGCGTAAGGATTTGTTCAATGTGGATACGCGGATCAACGCGACGGAGATTTATCGCACGAGTCGGCTGGTGTCGCGGCTGATGGGTATTCCGGTGCAGCCGAACAAGGCGATTGTGGGAGCGAACGCGTTTGCGCATGAGTCGGGGATTCATGTGGACGGGATGCTGAAAAACCGCAGTACGTATGAAATTATGACGCCGGAGTCGGTGGGCGTTACCCAGAGCATGATGGTGCTGGGGCGTCATTCGGGTCGGCACGGGTTCAAGGCGCGTTGTGAAGAGCTGGGTTTCGAACTAAGCGAGGCGGATTTGAATCTCGGGTATGAGCGGTTCCTGGAGATCGCGGACAAGAAGAAAGAGATTTTCGACGAGGACATAATCGCGTTGCTGGCGGATGAGATTGTGGACATTCCGAAAATTTATGTGCTGGATTATCTGCAGTGTTCGGCGGGCACCAAGACGCTGCCCAGTGCGACGGTGCGGATTTTGAAAGGCGACGAGGTGCTGCAGGAGGCGGCCTGGGGTGACGGGCCGGTGGACGCGGCTTATAACGCGATCAGCAAGGCGACCGGTCTGGAGCCGGAGCTGAAGAACTACAGCATTAGAGCGGTGACCGGGTCCAGTGAGGCACTGGGTGAGGCGATTTTGCAGATCGGCTACGAAGGCAAGACCTTTGTCGGCAGAGGCGTGAGCACGGATATTATCGAGGCGTCGGCCAAGGCTTACATAAGTGCATTGAACAACATGATGGTGCGGATTAACGCAAGCCAAAACGGCAAGAAATAATCCAGAGAAGGATAAGAATTATGGCGATGACGATGACGGAAAAGATATTGGCGGCACACAGCGGCAACGAAAGTGTCCAGGCGGGGCAGTTGATTAACGCGGACATTGATGTGGTGATGTGTCATGACGTAACGACGCCGCCGGCGATAAGTATGTTGGCGGAGCGGGGATTGGAAAAGGTGTTTGATACGGAAAAGATTGTGGTGACGCCGGATCATTTTCAGCCGGCTAAGGATATTAAGAGTGCCGAGCTGCACAAGCGGCTGGACGGCTGGTGTAAGAAGCACAAGATTAAGCATTATTATCCGGTGGGCAAGGCGGGTGTTTGTCATGCGTTGCTGCCGGAGCAGGGACACATTCGCCCGGGCGAAACGATTGTGGGCGGCGACAGCCACACGTGTACTTATGGCGCGTTCGGGGCGTTCAGCACCGGGGTCGGCTCGACAGACCTGGCGGCAGCGATTGCGACGGGGCAGTTGTGGTTTCGGGTGCCGAAGACGATTAAGTTTGAGTTGAGTGGCAAGCTGGGCCCGGCGGTTTACAGTAAGGATATTGTGCTGGACGTTATCCGGCGGATCGGGACCGATGGGGCGCGTTACATGGCGATGGAGTTTGTGGGTGACACATTGGTGGATTTGTCGATGGAAGCTCGGATGACGATAACTAACATGGCTATCGAAGCGGGCGGTAAGAACGGGATCATGGCGGTGGACGACGTGACGCGGCAGTATTTGGCTGAGCACTTGAAGGGTAAGGTTGACTTTACGGTTTACGAGTCGGATGCGGAGGCGTAGGATGTTCGTTGTGAAAAGATTGATTGTGCGGCGTTGGAGCCGATGGTGGCGTTTCCGCATCTGCCCAGTAACGGCAAGACGATCAGTGACGCGGCGGGGCTGGAGATGGATCAGTGTTACATTGGCAGTTGCACTAACGGTCGGATTGAGGATTTGCGGATCGCGGCTGAGATTTTGAAGGGGCGGCAGGTGGCTATCCGGACGATTGTGGTGCCGGCGACGCCGGAGATCTGGAAGCAGGCGATGGATGAAAAACTGTTCGATATTTTTTATGCAGCTGGTTGTGTGGTTTCGGCGCCGACGTGCGGGGCGTGCCTGGGTGGATTTATGGGGATTCTGGCGGCGGGCGAGCGGTGTGTGAGTACGACCAATCGGAACTTTGTCGGCCGCATGGGAAGCCCGAAAAGTGAAGTGTACCTGGTGAGCCCGGCAACGGCAGCAGCAAGTGCGGTCGAAGGCAAGTTGGCTGATCCGCGGGAGTATTTTTAGAGAAAATACTAATATCTAATATCTAATATCTAAATTCTAAATAAATACTAATGACCGAAATATAAAATTCTAAACAAATACTAATGGCAAAAACACAAAATTCAAAACGTTATGACCTGGAAGACCGGACCTTTGAATTCGCTACAAGGGTCAGAAAATTCGCAAGGAGCCTGAATAAAGATATTGCCAATTTCGACGATTGTAAACAATTAATCAGATCATCCGGGTCTGTTGGCGCAAATTACATTGAAGCTAATGAAGCTCTAAGCAAAAAAGATTTCGTGATGCGTACCAAAATATGCCGCAAGGAAGCAAAAGAAAGTCGATACTGGCTACGATTGATAGATAGTTTCTGTTGCGGAAGACGTATTATTTCGATCATGCTATTTCGTACACTAGCGAAAACCTGTTTTTGGGCCGAAATACTGGATTCCCGCTTTCGCGGGAATGACAAAAAGTCGCTTCCGCAACAGGAACTAGATACAAACAATAACGTCGAGCTTGAACGGGAAAAAGTCGTTTTGGAAAACGAGGCCCGCGAGCTTACTCATATTTTCGGTTCGATTGTAACAAAGAGTAGTTAATGATACTTTGTGGGTGTACGTATTTGTGTTTGAGTAATTTGGTATTTGAAAATTAGTACTTATTTAGGATTTAGAAATTAGGGTTTAGAATTTGAGCGAAAAGCGAGGATTATGATGGGCAAAGCACACGTTTATAAAAGAGATAATATTAATACGGATGAGATTATTCCGGCGCGGTATTTGAATACGGATGACCAGGTGGAACTGGCGAGGCACTGTATGGAGGATATCGATACGGAGTTTGTGACGAAAGTACAGCCGGGCGATTATATTGTGGGGGGTGAGGATTTCGGCTGCGGGTCGTCGCGGGAGCATGCGGTCTGGGCGATTCGTGGGGTGAAAGTGGCGGCGGTGATAGCGGGCTCGTTTGCCCGGATATTTTACCGTAATTCGATTAACTGTGGCTTTTTGGTGGTGGAGCTGCCGGATGCGGTGCAGAAAATCAGCGGCGGCGACGAATTGGAGATTGACGCCCGCGGCGGAAAGCTTAAAAATGTCACTCAGAACGAAGTCTATAATTTTACGCCGCTGCCGGATTTTGCTTTGGATATTATCGAGGCCGGCGGATTGTTGAAGAAGATAGCTGGGAAATAATAAGAGTTTATTAACCACGGATTGCACGGATTGCACGGATTTTAGATTATTGCTTTCGGATGATAATCATAGTTTGAGGTATATTTTGTCAGGTGCTATTGGGAGAGAATATGGATATTTTTAATAAGAACAGGTTCGACAATACGCAAGCGTGGCATAAATTATTTACAGAAAAGGTTGGGAAGGGAATTTTCCGATCTTGTGGCGGTATCCAAATTTTTTGAAGATCACGAATCTTGGACTCAAAAACAAACTTGGTGGTTCAATTTGCCGTTTAAAAATATCGAGACCAATCCAGATGGGAATTATTATCTTTTAGGCGAGAGTAAAAAAACAAAAGAAGAATTTATTGTTTTGGAAGTACCAAATAAATTTTTATTAGATAATATTGGTAAATTTGACACTATTGACAAGACGACAGTCGTATTGCATCTGGCGGCACATGAAGACAATTGGTTGGTTGATGAACGTGTAAAAAAATGGTGTTGATTTTTCTTCTTTCGAAATGAAATAAGTTTTGTGCTATATTAAAGACTGACGAGATGTTGGTTAAGTATGAAAAATCCGTGTGATCCGTGAAATCCGTGGTTTAAATTCCTATTGATTGCGGCTCGGTCGCGATAAGAAAACCGTGGTTAAATCAAATATATTGTAGAAACTTGATTATTAAAAAGAAAGGGTTAAGTAAGTGGCATATAAGATTGCAGTAATGGCGGGGGATGGTACCGGTCCGGAAGTGATGGTTGAGGCGGTTAAGGTGATGAAGGCGGCTGAAGCGAAGTTCGGGTTTTCGTGCGATTATACGGAATTCGACTTTGGCGGCGAGCGCTATATGAAGACCGGTGAGACGCTGCCGGACAGCGCGGTGGAAGAGCTGCGCGGGTTTGACTCGATTCTGCTCGGAGCGATCGGGCATCCGGATGTGGCGCCGGGGATTCTGGAAAAAGGGATTCTGCTCAAGGCACGTTTTGCGCTGGATCAGTATATCAATCTGCGGCCGGTGCGGCTGTTCCCGGGAGTGGAGACGCCGTTGAAGGATAAAGGGCCGGCGGAGATTGATTATGTGGTGGTTCGTGAGAACTCCGGCGATCTGTACACCGGTACCGGCGGGATCAGTATGAAAGGCACGCCGAACGAAGTGGCGGTGCAGTCGGCGGTTTATAACCGGTTCCAGGTGGATCGTTGTCTGAAATACGCTTTTGAATATGCCCGTAAGCACGGTAAAAAAGCACGCGGGGTGGGCAAGGAAAACACCTTGGGGCTGGTGGGTAAGACGAATGTGCTGACCTATATTTATGATTTGTGGGAACGGGCGTTCAACGAAATGGGCGAGAAGGAATACGGCGATATCCGTCGGGATTATTATCATGTGGACGCCTGCTGTATGTGGATGGTGAAGAGTCCGGAATGGTTCGATGTGCTGGTGACGGGCAATATGTTCGGCGATATCATTACCGATCTGGGCGCGATTACCCAGGGCGGGATGGGGCTGGCAGCGGGCGGTAATATCAATCCGGAAGGCGTCAGTATGTTTGAGCCTATTGGTGGTTCGGCACCGAAATACACCGGCCAGGGCGTGATCAATCCGCTGGCTTGCATTTGTGCGGGCGGGATGCTGCTGGAGACGTTGGGCGAAGAAAAAGCTGCTAACGCGATAGAAGAAGCGGTTAAATTCGTCACCGCCAATAAGATGAAAAGCATGGCGGCAGGGCGGATGGGTCATTCGACCAGTGAAGTGGGGGACCTGGTGGCTGAGAAGTTGGCTGATCTGTAAGTCGAGTTCAGATTGTTAATTTGAGTAATTAGCGGCTGGTTTTGGGTCTGAATTTCAGAGCCCGGAACCAGCCGATTTTTTTTCGCGAAAGTGCTGAATATGCATAAGTCCTTACAAATCAGAAAGTTGTAATTTTGTAACACTTTAGCCATATGGAGCAAACAATAGGAAACCGCCTACGGCGGAAGCCATTTCATTCTGGATTCCCGCTTTCGCGGGAATGACACACTTGGCTAAAGTGTTACGTATTTTTTTAATGATTTTTATTTTTTTGTTTGGCAAGGGGTGATTTCTGGTGTATAGTGTATTAGTTGCGTAATACACTAGGCGGTAAAATTGCATTTGAAGGGTAGTTGATAACGAGTTGGGAAGTGAGAAATGCTGTTAGAAATTGATCATCACAGCGGGGTGCCGATTTACCGGCAGATAATCGAGCAGATTCGTCGGCAGATTGTCGGGGGATTGATTGCGGCGGGTGAGCAGTTGATGTCGGTGCGGGAGATGGGGGGTAAGCTGAAGGTTAATCCGATGACGGTGAGCAAGGCTTATGCTTATCTGGAGATGGAAAAGCTGGTGGAGCGACGCAGGGGGGTGGGGTTGTTTGTGGCGCCGGTCAGTGCGGATCAGAAACAGCAGACGGGAAAGGAACTGGTGGAGCAGCAGTTGGGTAAGGCGATTGCTGACGCCCGGTTGTTCGGGATGGGGCGCGCGGAGATTAAGGAAATCATTGATGAAATGTATTTGGATAATGAAATCACAAGAGGTGCGGTAAA
Source organism: Sedimentisphaerales bacterium (assembly GCA_030634605.1). Lineage (GTDB taxonomy): Bacteria > Planctomycetota > Phycisphaerae > Sedimentisphaerales > SM23-30 > JAFGSR01. Next base: position 578 of record DAOWAK010000047.1, on the reverse strand, counting down.
ATGAATCTGGCAAAACCTATAGTAACGATTGAAAATCTGAGTAAGCGTTTTGGCAAAATCCAGGCGCTGGATGGGGTGAGTCTGGAAGTGAATCGCGGCCACATCGTCGGGCTGCTGGGTGCCAACGGCTGTGGGAAGAGTACGCTGCTGCGGCACATGATTGGTTTGTACCTGGCGGATTCGGGCGATTGTGTAACGTTTGGTTGTGACGCGGCTAAGTTGGGGCCACAGCAACTGGTGCGGATTGGTTATGTGCACCAGGAGGGGCAGTTGCTGGACTGGATGACGGTGGCGCAGCATCTGCGTTATGTGCAGGCGTATTATGACAACTGGAACATGGAATTGCAGCAGGAATACATTTCTGATTTTGATATTGATCTGAAAGCACGGGTGGGGTCGCTTTCGCCGGGTCAGCGGCAGAAGGTGGCGGTTTTGCTGGCGATTGGTTTTGATCCGGAGTTGTTGATTCTGGATGAGCCTACGGCTGGCATGGACCCGATTGGTACGCGACAGATTAAGGATGTAATTCGGGAGCTAGGTCGTAAGGGGAAGACGATATTGTTGTCGAGTCACCTGTT
>DAOWAK010000209.1 GCA_030634605.1 Sedimentisphaerales bacterium | reverse complement strand
GTGCTCCGCTGCGACCGGAGCAGGTCCCCGGCATTCAGGACCGCCACGCCGATCATAATCGCGACAACCGCCACTACCACCAGCATCTCTACCAGCGTAAAACCAAATTGTTCCGCTTTTGCCTTCATCTGCTATCCTTAAAGAGCCTCACTCTTGCCGCACTATCTGATTATACGCGCCCGACCAACCATCGCCCACCTGCCTTAAAACGAAAAAATGAAACCCCCCTACCTGCCAAACACCCTGCATTGACCAGGACCGAATCACCATACCCACAAATCCACCTGAGCCGCCACTGGTTTAAAGCTGTATTTCCGTCGAGATAATATCGTCTGCTGTATTAAAAAGGCCGTCGGGCCCGGCGGAAATCAACTCCGGAAAATCTTCCCCGCTGCTGAAAGTCTCATAGCGAATGGGCCGCTGCCAGGCGTCATTAACCTCTATCAGAGGAACCAGCATATCCTTGGAAGGATCGCTGCCTTGGTGGACTATTAATGAGTCATTATCTTCGTTAGTCTTAAACTCTTCCGAAATTTTGGCTAAATACCGCTGGCAGTCGGGCACCTGGTCCAGCATAAAATACAATATCTCAATACTCGCTCGCGCCGCCAGCAGTCGATTCAGGTCGTTTCCGACAAAAGAACCCCAGGCATCAGGAGCAGTTGCGTGAGTACCCGGATTACCGCTTCCAACAGCAAAACCGGTCTGAGTTTCCACAATGTCAAAAATAATATTCAATTCCCCGCAACTGCCCGGGAAGCCACTCTTATAATTATGGTAATCCGTCAGCGCCGACTCCAGCATCCGAATCGTGGACTCGGTATTTTGAATTTTGGCCTGGGTACGCATAGCGCCGCCCACCGTGACTATTCCGCTGACAATAATCAGCACAATAGCCACGACTACCAGCAGCTCTATAAGCGTAAAGCCCGCCGCAGCTGCATTAAATTTCCTAACCAAAACCTTACCCATCAACACCTCTTATTTTAAGTAGTTGGTTATGTCATCCTGTGTACCATATTCGCCGTCCCGCCCCGCGTTAATCAGCAAGAACGATCCCTTATTGTACGGCCGGGCATTAGAATATATATTATCGGTAGGATCTGTGGGCGAGCTTGGATTGGTTCCCGTTTTCGGGTTCCATATAAATTGCTCAAACTCTTCGTCATTGAAGTTAGTCGCATCGTATTCATCAAACTTCGGGTGTATCGGATCGCTATTACTGGCGAGAGTATCCTGCGTAATATTCGAATTGTCTTCGTAATGATATATGGTTCCGATTTTGTGCTGACTTTCATGTGCTCTGTAATAAAGGATCGCTCGTGGCGTACTGGGATCGACCGTATTAAGAAACACCTCGTTACTGTTGCCGGCAGCAGGAAAATTAGTACTGTCCGGATGGGCGTCCTGCATAGTACCGATATTCAAACTCTCCAGCTTTAAATACGGGCCATAACGTTCAGTTAGATTGGATGCCAAGTCAACAGGTTCACCTGTAGCAGCATCTGTTTCATAGTGGTGATCCTTCTGGTAACCCAGGTGATCCAGTCCCGCCAGCGCCTCAAACAAACGATGCGCCCCTTGGTCGGTGCCGACACCGGCGGCGCCCACTTCCTCTATTGCCGGACGAAATGTTGAATCCGGATAAAAGCCGAATTCATTGTTGAAGGTTTCCACCGCGGTCGCGATCGATGACAGTGAAGCCTTGTCGCCAATCTTTCGGGCATGAAAACGCGCCTCATTCAGCGCCGGCAGCGCCAAAGCCAGCAACAACGAAATAATCGCTATCACTGTCAGCAATTCAATTAACGTAAAACCTCTGCGAACATTTTTCATCATTCCCTTTTTCATGTCAACTCCTGTTCGTGTAATATTTACTTTCGCAACTGTAAAACTATATTTCCATAATTCAACTCCACACAGCAGAGTGAATTTTTCTTTACCACATGATTTTAATAATTTCTTTTCTCCCCCCGACTCCTTTTCAATTTATTACCCTGACAGTTGCTGAATCATAGAAACCATCGGCATAAACAACGCAAGCACGATAAATCCGCAAATCACCCCCAGGAAAATAACCAGAATCGGCTCCAGCAGCGAAACCAGCGAACTCACCAGCCGATCCACATCGTTGTCGTAGTTGTCCGCGACCCGAATCATCATTTTGTCCAGATCACCGGTTTCCTCACCCACGTCAATCATGTTCGAAACAATACTGTCACAAACCCGGGCTTTACGCAACGGCTCGGCAAAACTTTCGCCCCGACGAATGCTGTCGTGCACGCCGTTGATCGCCCGACGAAACACCTCATTACCGGCAGTTTCCCTCGTAATCGTTAGCGCGTCCAGAATCGGCACACCCGCCGCTATCAGCGTTCCCAGAGTTCGCGTAAACCTCGCTACCGAAGTTTTGGTGACAATCTGACCCATGACCGGCAATTTCATTGATATTTTATCCAATATAAACCGCCCCGTTTCGCTCATTTTTATTAATCGCAAAACCAGCACAATCACTATCGGAGACGCCAGTAAATACAACCAGCCATACTGCTTCGACATCCAGTTTCCAATTTTCAACAACAACAACGTTGCGCCGGGCAAATCAATACCAAAATCCAGAAAAATCTTCTCAAACTTGGGCACCACAAAGTACATAATCCCGCCTACAATCGAAAACGCGATGGTCAGCACCGAGATCGGATACATCATCGCCGACTTGATTTTGGCTTTGAGGTTCTGGGCCTTTTCCATAAACTCCGCCAGACGATTCAGAATAACATCCAACACACCACCGGCCTCGCCGGCCGCGACCATGTTCGAATACAGCGGATCAAAACACTTGGGATACTTAGCCATCGCCTCAGACAGCGTCGCACCCGATTCCACATCATCCGCCACCGCACCACAAACCGCCTTGAGCGTGCCCGGCTTCTGTTGCTGCTCCAGAATCCGCAACGACCGCAAAATCGGCAGCCCCGCGTCCTGCAGCGTACTTAACTGACGAGTAAATTCGGTCAGCGTACCAACCTTAACCCTACCGCCCGTGCCGCGAACCTTCCTGGGCTTACTTTCCGATTTGGACGCAGTATCACCCTTTTTTCCCAAACGACGACCGCCCTTCTCACGTATCTTCGTCGGAAAATAATTCAAGACGCGAATCTTACTGATAGCTTCCTCGGCACTTAACGCCTCAATCTCATCCTTGACTTCCTGCCCCTGGGCGTTCATCGCTTCATACTGAAAAGTAGGCATAACACACCTCCGGATAAATAACATTCCAACTCGCTCAAAAAATTTAGGCAACCTCTAAAAATCGATTTATTGCTTATCAAAACGTCGGTTGCAATAACTCAGCATGGGCTAAAGCCCATCCTACAGTAATTTTCAGAGGCTCCCTTTAAGCAAATTATCGGTAAAGCCGGTTATTGTTCCTCGATTACGGTTTCCTTGACCACTTCCTCGATGGTCGTCATCCCGTCGTAAATCCCCAATACACCTGATTCACGCAAGGTACGCATACCCTTACGTGCGGCATGATCTCGCAGCACATTAGTCGAAGCATGCTTCATAATATCTTCGCGCACCACGTCATCCAACTGCATAATCTCGTAGATTCCCATTCGCCCTTTATAACCGGTGTTGTTACAGTAATCACACCCTTTGCCGTAATAAAATTCCCGACCAGCGATCTTCTCCGGCGTCAAATCCAGTTCCATCAGCATCTCTTCCGTGGGCTGGAACGGGGACTTGCAGTTTTCACAT
>DAOWAK010000148.1 GCA_030634605.1 Sedimentisphaerales bacterium | reverse complement strand
GATTTGTTGCCCCTGTGGTTCCATGTCACGCATGATACTTTTCCAGACCCCGTAATCACCTCCCGAATAGAACAGGCAACACTCTGCTTCCAGGCCATCCCTGCCCGCCCGCCCGGTCTCCTGTTGGTAGTGCTCCAGCGATTTTGGCATGCCGGTGTGGACAACGTAACGAACGTTCGATTTGTCAATACCCATGCCAAAGGCAACGGTAGCGACAATGATATCGACTTTTTCATTGATAAAGGATTCTTGATTTTTCTTGCGCTGTTCGTCAGCCATACCGGCATGATAAGGAGCGACCTTGTAACCTTTGGCGGCTAATTGTTCGCACAAATCATCAACATCTGCCCGCCGAATGCAATAAATGATGCCCGGCTCAGCTTTATGGCGATCCAGCACATCGCAAACCTGCTTCAGTTTATTTGCCCGCCGTTCGATTTTGTAATTGAGGTTAGGACGATCAAACGAACCAATTATTACGTCGGGACTCTCAAGAGACAATTGTTGTGCAATATCCTGCCGAACCCTGTCGGTGGCGGTTGCGGTATAGGCATGGACCGCCATACCGGGAAAAGCCTTTTTCAGAACTCCCAGTTGACGATACTCCGGGCGGAAATCATGCCCCCACATGCTGACACAATGAGCTTCATCAATAGCGATGAAGGACACCTGGTTTTGTCGCAAAAAATCGATAAAACCGTTCGAGACCAGTCGCTCCGGCGCAAGATAAAGCAGCTTTAGGGTTTGGTTGCGAATCCTCTCGATCACCGCGTCCCGCTCGCTGGCGGACTGGGTGCTATCCATACGAGCCGCGGCGATACCGCATTCGATTAGTGCATCCACCTGATCCTTCATCAACGATATCAACGGCGAAATCACCACCGCCATACCAGGCATTGTCAACGCCGGCACCTGAAAGCACAACGATTTCCCACCTCCGGTCGGCAATACAACAATGGAATCCCGCTCACTACCAACGCACTGCATAGCCCGTTCCTGTAGCGGCAAATACGTGTCATATCCCCAATACCTTTGCATCGCCCGTTTAATTTGCTCAGTCATAATAAGAGCATCACTTTTGTAATCACAAGGTCTTGATTCACCTTTGAACTTAATCAAGGATGTTCATCTAAGTTTAGCAAATACACAATCGGAAATCCCTGCCCCGACGTAGTCGAAAACAAAATTTGTAACCGTTCACAGATATTTCAGCCAGGCAAATAATATGATTTGCAATTTTTCAGAATTTTGTGTTTTTTGTGCCTTTTGTGGCAATTAAAATCCGTGTCGATCCGCGTAAATCCGTGTCTAAAACTCTTAATTCTCTGAGTCCTCTGTACCCTCTGTGGCTTCCTAAAAAGCCGTGAACGCTTACCATTAATTTTAACGCATTTTATCAGGGGCGCTTAGATTTTTCGCTATCAAATTTATTGGGATTTATTTATCGCTCTGCTCATCTTTCCGAACAACCCCGGCGGCAAAACCAAAAATATTCAGGTCTTCATCGTCAGTGGATCTGCTAAGATGCTCATTAACATATTCCTGGTTTATTATATACTTCTTCTCGCCGTCGGGCGCGTCGAAACTTATCTGCTCCAGCACTTTTTCCATAACCGCGTAAAGCCGACGGGCACCGATATTTTGCTGGGCATCGTTGATTTCGAAGGCTTTTTTAGCCATGGCAACAATACCGTCGTCGGTAAATTTAATCTTAATCCCTTCAGTCGCCAGTAACGCCTGCTGTTGACAAGTGAGCGAATTTTTCGGCTCGGTCAGAATCCGGCGGAACTGCTCCTGGTCAAGGTCCTTAAGCTTTACCCGGATCGGAAAACGCCCCTGCAATTCAGGCATCAGATCGGCAGGTTTATTTCTGCTAAAGGCCCCAGCTGCGATGAACAGAATGTGATCGGTGCGAACCATGCCGTGGCGGGTGTTGATCGCGGAACCTTCCACCATCGGCAGCAGATCACGCTGAACACCTTCGCGGGAAACGTCCGGGCCGACGCTCTCGCCGCCGCAGACCTTGTCAATTTCGTCCAGAAAAACTATTCCCGCCTGCTCGGTCCGCTCAATCGCGGTTTCGATCATCTTCTCGCGATCGATAAGCTTCTCCAGTTCGTGATGATGCAGAGTCTGACGCGCCTGGGCAACCGTAACCTTACGCCGGGCAGATTTGGAGGGCATCATTTTTTCCAGAAAGTTCTGCATCTCCGGTTCCATCTGATCCATACCCACGTTGGAAAAGATGGGGATTGAAGCTGACTTCTCTTCGACAGTGATTTCGATCTGCCGGTCTTCCAATCCCTCTGCCGCCAACTGTTCGCGTAGTTTGCTGCGGGTTCGTTCGTAACGCTCCTGAGCCTGCTGAACAGACTCCGCCTGCTGGGTATCGATAGTGGAACTGGGCGGTGAAAAAGGCTTCGGCAGCAAACTGTCCAGAATCCGTTCGATGGCGGCCTGGGCTGCTTGTTCTTCGAATACCTGGGCCTGTTCGCTGTGAACCATCTGAATAGCACGTTCTACCAGGTCGCGAATCATGCTTTCCACGTCCCGCCCGACGTAGCCGACTTCGGTAAACTTGGTAGCTTCAACCTTAACAAAAGGTGCTCCAACCAAAGCTGCCAGCCGACGGGCAATTTCCGTCTTACCCACCCCGGTCGGGCCCGCCATGATTATGTTTTTCGGAGCCACCTCTTCAGCAATTTCCGCATCAAGGTTCAGCCGCCGCCAACGGTTGCGAATAGCAATCGCGACCGCTCGCTTGGCATCGTCCTGACCTATAATGTATTTATCCAGCTCAGCAACAATCTGCCGCGGAGTTAAATGTTCTATCTGTTTCATAATTACGCTTTAGCCTTTGGCCTGTATAACTTCCTGTTAAAGCATCGTTTATAGCATTTGCCGGATAATCCGACCCAGCCATCAAAGTACCGGTTTTTAGCGCAGGTGTCAACCTTCCACTGTTGACGGCAAATGAATCATTTAATTACGGATTAATCCCCATGGACTCATTCATCTAAGGATTGACTTCTTCGACGTAATTGGCCACAGGCTGCGTCGATTTGTTGGCCGCGGCTTTTGCGCAGGTGGACGTTTACCCCCCTGCTCTGCAATCGCTGCTGGAAAGCCAAAACCGTTTGGCGCGACGCCGGCGCGAAACCAGTTTCCACAACCGGATTGTAATTAATCAGGTTGACATTGCAGCGACTGCCCTGTGCCAGACGAGCAAGCTTGTCGGCATCGGCTGATAAGCAGTTTACCCCTTCAAGCAAAGTGTATTCGAGGGTAACTTCCCGGTGGGTTTTCTCATAGTAATAATCGATGGCAGCGAAAATCTGGCTGAGGGTAAATTTGCCCGCCCAGGGAACCAGCTTCTTTCGAAGTTGATCATCACCGGCGTGCAGGCTGACCGCCAGGGTAATTTGCAGCTTCTCCTGGGCCAGTTTACGAATCATTTTCGGAATGCCGATAGTGCTTACGGTGATGTGGCGGGCACCAATGTTAAGTGACCATTCCGCATTGATAATGCCCACCGCGCGAAGAACGCTATCGTAATTGGCAAACGGTTCACCCATACCCATGACAACAACATTGCTGACGCGTTGAGTCTCAGGCAGTTCCGCTTGAGCACGCATCACCTGCTCGACAATTTCAGCAGCATTGAGCGATCTTTTCAAACCGTCCAGACCCGAAGCGCAAAAAGCACAACCCACCGCACAGCCGACCTGCGAAGAAACGCAAACCGTGTTACGCTCGGCGCCAGGAATCAGCACCGTTTCGGTCAGAGCATTGTCCAGCCACCGCAGCAGAAACTTGGTGGTTTCGTCGCTGCAGCACTGAACCTCCTGAACCGTTGAACTGCCCAGAGTAAAATTCTCCCCCAACTCCGTCCGCAGGGATTTCGACAGATTACTCATCTGGGCAAAATCCCCCACCCGGCGTTGATAAATCCAACTGAGAATCTGATCAGCCCGGTAGCCGGGATGGCCATGCTCACCTAACCAGTCTTTTAACTGCTGCTGGTTCAGCCCCAGAATGTTTATCAAATTTTTGCTCACTGAATGTTAACTTTCCGTGCCGGGCTCTTCGCTACGCTACGTGCCGCGGTTTTATGCTACGCCAAAAAAACCCCCGACCGAATCCAACATCCATCGGACGGGAGCTTGTAATTTTCCATCTCTTCAGGTAGCCCTGCTGCACCTTCAGGGAGTTACCAATGAACATCAGCGTCGCGGCTCACCCACTTTTTTCCATTTCGGGTCCAGTCGGCAGAAATAATCGTATCCCTTAGCCATATATAACGCGTCCAGCACCGCCATCCGAACCATCGCCTCTGCCACCGGATAAATCCGCGGCAAAATAGTTATATCACGCCGCGTTATCGCCGACAGCGTCGTCTCCTTCATGTTCTTCATGTCGATGGTATTCTGATCCTTACTGATCGTCGGCGTGGCTTTGACGGCAACCTTCACCCGCAGTTCCTCACCATTACTGATCCCGCCCAGGAAACCGCCACAGTGGTTCGTGCGGAACCGTACATGACCCTCATCATCCAGATAAGGCTGATCGTTCCACTCCGAACCCAGCATG
>DAOWAK010000080.1 GCA_030634605.1 Sedimentisphaerales bacterium | reverse complement strand
GTCGGTTTCCATGGAGATTCCGTCGGCGTTTGGGCCGCGCCATTGGGGCCAATCGGCTGCAGTGGCCGATGTTGCAATTGCGAAGGTGATGATTGCAGCTAAAACTAAAAATTTGTAACCATTTTTACGACACATAAATTGCTCCTGTTTAATTACCGGTAAATCATCTTATTGTTAGGCTTTCAATAAAATAAACACGCAGAAATTTATAGCATTTTATTATGCAAAAGTCAATAAGCACAAGGGAAATAAATAGTTATGATTATTTAGTACCTCTGGCGTAAGCTGTTTTAGCTTCTTGATTTATCGTAAGGAAGCAACAAATCCTATAGGAATAGTATCTATAAAAGTAGCGAATAAGATTTCATCTACCAGGGCAAAATAGTGTTGACATCATATATATAGTATATAAAATCATAGTAGAAGGGCAATAAATGGTGATTTATGAGACCGGCGGCGAAAATTAAGCCTTATATGACTAAATACCAGATGCAGGAATGGCTCCGGGAAGCGCCGGACAAAGCCGCATTTCAGCGGCGGCAAGCAATCTGGCTTACCAGCGTTGAGCAACTGCACGCCTATCGCGTTGCTGGGATGCTGGGGGTGTCAACGCAAGTTGTGTGGTTATGGATCGGCCAATATAACAAGCTGGGGCAACGGGGGCTGGAGAGAACCGGACGCGGGGGCAGACACTGGTCGTTTTTGAGTTATGCCCAGGAGCGACAGGTAATTCAGGAACTGCTCGTAATGGTCGATATCGATGCGGATAATCGTTCCTTCGGCAAGAAAACTCAAAATATTCTCGAACAAAAATTAGGGCGAAAAGTGTCTCTGGCCTACGCTTATCGTCTGCTCAAGCGTAACAACTGGTCCTGGCTGCTGGAGACCCGCCTTAGAGAAATGGCGCGGGACGAACGACGTCGGGTGCTGCCCGGCGGAATGGATAATTTCCAGAAATTCTCCCGCCCCTGGCGGTGGCGATAAAATATACCGATCACAAATGAAAACACCATGTTGCTCAATTTGTAAATCTAAGCTTGTCCTCGACTGGATCGGGGATCGGACAGCCCTGATCCAGCCCCCACGCTAGTGGGCTGCCAGGCATTATGATACCCATTGGGTATAATTTCGATTAATCCATTGGGAACAATCAATTCTCAGGCTTTCGGGCCGGGATCATCACATCATCCTGCTTTGAAATGCTTTTCCATTCCAGTTTGCCTGGCGTCACGCTGGTTTACTCTATGTACGATATATAAATATATTAATTACTTGACAGGAATGGCGTATTGAGCAATATTCAGGAAAGCTGATGCCGTTAGGTTTGTAATATTAAAGGTAAGGTATGGATAAGAGTTGCCGGATTAGAATTACAGGATAATGACAGCCATTGGGGGGCTTTACATCAGCGATAGGGGGATACTTCGTAACAGGGAACTTGGACAGTACCAAGAGATTTGTCAGTACAGAGTAATTACAGGAGCAATGATGGATATTGTAGCAGAATTCAAAGAGCGGGCCAAAAAGGCCAAGTTGTCGGTGGTTTTGCCGGAAGGTAATGATGAGCGAACGATCAAGGCGGCACGGATACTCAAGGACGAAGGGATTGCCGAGCCGATAGTGCTGGGCAATCCAGAAAAGATCGCCGAAGCTGTAGCGACCGCCGGAGTCAGCATCGACGATATCAAAACCATTAATCCTCGCCAGGCGGATAACCTGGACGAGTACACCAAAAAATACGTAGAAGGTCGCGACGACATAAGCGAAAAAGTTGCCAAGCGGATGGTCATGAAGCCGTTGTTTTACGGCGGAATGATGGTGGCTTGCGGCGACGCCCACGCCATGGTAGCTGGTGCGGTAAACGCTACTGCAACTGTGATTCAGGCTGGAGCACTGACGGTGGGCTTTGCCGAGGGGATCAGCACTCCTTCGAGCTTTTTCCTGATGATTGTTCCTGATTTCCAGGGCGAAAAAGACAAACCTTTTATTTTCGCCGACTGTGCAGTCAACATTCAACCGACCGCAGAGGAACTGGCAGAGATAGCGCTGGCATCAACATTGAGCGCCAAGAAGTTGCTGTCCGATGAACCGCGGGTGGCGATGTTGTCGTTCTCCAGTCGGGGCAGCGCTTCGCACGCCGATGTCGATAAGGTAGCCGAAGCTTTGAAAATCGCCAAAGAACGCCAGCCCGACTGGTTGATTGATGGCGAGTTCCAGGCGGACACCGCGATTATCGCCCGCGTAGCAGCCAAGAAGGTCAAAGATGGCTCGGAAGTGGCCGGCCAGGCCAACGTGCTGGTCTTCCCGGACCTGGATTCGGGCAACATCAGCTACAAACTGACGCAGTACATGGCCAACGCCAAAGCGATCGGCCCGTTCCTGCAGGGTTTCGCCAAGCCGGTCAGCGACCTGTCCCGCGGGGCGAGCGTCGATGACATCGTAGCGACCTCGGCAGTAACGCTGGCCCAGATTTAATCGGGTTATGTTGGTGGTTCGCAATTGTTAAAAAAATAAAGTGGAAACACAATAGATTAAATGAGGAATGGCAATGAAAATACTGGTAGTCAACTGTGGAAGTTCGTCGATTAAATATCAATTGTATCAGATGCCTGAAGGGACTGTTCTAGCTAAGGGCATGGTCGAGCGGATCGGTGAAGAAAATTCCAAACTCTCTCAGGATTTTGACGGCAAGACCCATACGGTGGAAACTGCTATAGCAAACCACGAAGTGGGAATGGCTCTGATTCTGGATACGCTGGTCAGCAAAGAAGCCGGTGTTATCGCAGACATCAACGAAATCAGCGCAGCTGGGCACCGCGTAGTGCACGGCGGCGAGGAATTTACCGGTTCGGTGGTCATCGATGACAAAGTTATCGCTTCGATCGAGAATTTCGCCGACCTGGCACCGCTGCACAATCCGCCCAATCTGACCGGTATCCAGGCTTCGCAGCACAAGCTACCCGATATACCGCAAGTGGCCTGTTTCGATACCGCTTTTCACGCAACAATTCCGGAAGTGGCCTACACCTACGCGCTGCCCCATGAGTTGTACGAAAAGTACCGTGTGCGGCGTTATGGTTTCCACGGCACCTCGCATCGTTATGTAGCACGGCGGGCGGCGGCTCTGCTGGGCAAGGGCAAGTACGATGTCAATGTCATCACAACGCATCTGGGCAACGGCTGCTCGATGGCGGCAGTTAAAAATGGCCGATCGGTGGATACCTCGATGGGGATGACACCGCTGGAGGGGCTGGTAATGGGAACACGCTCGGGTGATTTTGACCCAGCCATTCTGTTTTACCTGGCCGACAAGGGCTACGATATTAAACAAATGAACACGCTCTGCAACAAAAAGAGCGGACTGATCGGAATTTCCGGCGTTTCCAACGACATGCGGAACCTGACCGAAAAAGCTGAGCAGGGCGACGTCCGGGCCCAGCTGGCGATCGACATCTTCTGCTACCGCGTAAAAAAATATATCGGTACCTACACCGCGGTGCTGGACACGCTGGACGCTGTAGTGTTCACCGGCGGCATCGGAGAAAACGCAGTTTCGGCTCGGGCCCAGATTTGCGACGGCCTGACCCAGATCGGCATCGAGATCGATCCGCAGAAAAACGCCGCCACCGTCCGTAAGGAAGGCGACATCACCACCGACGACAGCAGAGCCAAAGTGCTGGTGATCCCGACCAACGAAGAAGCAGCCATCGCGGCAGACACCTACGAATTAGTTGGTTAGAAACCCAAAGTAAAAAAAGAAAAATAATGACGGGAGTTGAATATGTCAGTTTATAGAGCTTTGACCGATGGAGAAGTCGATGTCCTGACTGAGCAGGGTTGCTCGGCACTGGACTGGGATAAAGTAGTCGTAACGGACGGCTTTAACGCGGCACGGGTCCGTAACAGCCATTTTATTGGCGAGGTCAAAATCGGCAGCCTTAGCGGAAACGCCATCAAGAGCTGCAGCGGCCTGGACAAGACCAGCGGAATTTACAACGCGATTATCGCCGACTGCACGGTCGGCAACGACTGCCGCATCGCTAATGTCGGCGTCCATATCGACCATTACAATATCGGCGACAAGGTCAGCATCGAAAATGTCGGGACCATGAGTTGCTCAGCCGGGGCGACATTCGGCAACGGTGTCGAGATTGAAGTGCTCAACGAAGGCGGCGGACGCGAAGTGATTCTCTTCGATGAACTCTCCGCTCAGTTCGCTTACCTGACCTGCCTGCACCGTTATCGCCCGGACGTGGTTAAGAACCTCAACGCGATTGCCCGGAAATACACCGACAGCGTTCGTAGCGACTTTGGCACGATAGCTGCCGGTGCTTGCGTTTGTTCGGTGAAAGAATTTCACGACGTCAATGTTGGTGAGCATGCCGAAATCAGCGGCGTCGATTCACTCAAAAACGGCACCATCCTCAGTGCCCAGGACGCACCAACCACAGTTGGCGTCGGGGTAATTGCCGACGATTTCATTATCGGTGAAAGTTCATCGGTAACCGATGGCGCAATTCTCGGCAAGAGCTTTGTCGGCCAGGGCTGCAAAGTGGGCAAGCAGTTCTCCGCGGAAAATTGCCTGTTCTTTGCCAATTGCGAAGCGTTCCACGGCGAAGGCTGTGCCGCTTTTGGCGGGCCTTACACGGTGACGCACCACAAATCAACGCTGTTGATCGCGGGCTTGTTCAGTTTTTATAACGCCGGCAGCGGCACCAACCAGTCCAACCACATGTACAAACTCGGCCCGGTCCACGAAGGCAAACTATCTCGCGGTTGCAAGACTGTGTCGTTCTCTTACATGATGTGGCCCTGCCGTGTCGGACCGTTCTCGGTTGTGCTCGGCAAACACACCGGCACCTTCGATACCTCCGATTATCCCTTCAGCCACCTCGAAGCCAAACCCAACGGCAAAGCCAACATGGTTCCCGGCCTGCATCTGACCACGGTCGGCACGGTACGCGACGGGGCAAAATGGCCCAGCCGCGATCGCCGCAAAGGCAAGGTCAAGCGCGACGTGATTAATTTCGACGTGTTCAGCCCTTACATTGTGGGCAAGATGATCAAAGCCAACGACGCTCTGAAGAAACTGCAGGGCGAGACCGACAAATCCATCGAGGAAGTTTCGGTCGGTGGTGCCCTGGTGCGGCGTCCGATCTTGCGAACCGGACAAAAGTTCTACCGTAACGGCATCGAAATGTACCTGATGGAAAAGACTTTCGAAAAGATGGAATCTGCTCTCGACGGCGGCCTGGCAAAAGTTCAGACAGCTCTGGCAAGCGACGCTGGAGCGGTTTACAGTGAAGAATGGGTCGATATTTGCGGCCAGTTGATGCCCCAGGGACGCCTGGAACAACTGCACAACGCCATCGGAGGCGGCAAGGTCAAGGATCTCGATGGTTTCGTAGCAGCGGTGAATGAAATTTACCAGAATTACGCCGCGGACGAATGGGTCTGGGTCAAACAGGCATTTAAGAAGGTCTTCGGTATCGATCTGGATGCCGTTACAAAAGACGACGTCGCCAAGGTCGCGGACGGTTATCTCAAAACCAAGGGCAAATTCCTCAAGCTGGTCCTCAACGACGCGGATAAGGAATTTGACGAACTGAGCCATTCCGGTTTCGGCCAGGATGGAACCGCAGCAGATAACGCCAAAGACTTCGAAGAAATTCGCGGCTGCTACGCGGACAATAAATTCGTCAAGGATATGCAGGGTAACCTGGCAGAGTTACAAAGCCGAGTGAAGGCTTTTACAGATAAAGTATCAAGTATGTAATTTCTATTAATGATATGAAAGGAAAAAAAACATGCGCGTGATTATTCAGGAAAATTATGATTTAGTCAGCAAATGGGCGGCGGCTTATGTAGCCAAAAAAATCATCGATTTCGAACCCACCGAAAAGAAACCTTTTGTCCTCGGTCTGCCGACCGGCTCTTCGCCGCTGGGCACCTACAAAGAGCTCATCGAGCTCAACAAACAAGGCAAAGTCAGTTTCGCCAACGTGGTAACTTTTAATATGGATGAATATGTCGGGATTCCGAAAGATCATCCACAGAGTTATTACTCTTTCATGTGGGAAAATTTCTTCGGTCATATCGACATTCGCAAAGAAAACGCCAACATCCTGGACGGCAACGCCAAGGATCTGGAAAAGGAATGCGAAAATTACGAAAAGTTCCTTACCGCCGCAGTTCAGGCCAATATGAATATGGTACGTGTCTGGGGCGGC
>DAOWAK010000213.1 GCA_030634605.1 Sedimentisphaerales bacterium | reverse complement strand
GCATGAGTTGAAGCAGGGAGATCAGTTGCGTTGCGGCTCGACGTTGATCGTGTTTGGCGAGAGGCCCACCGGAACGGGGATCGCGGGTGAGCCGGCGGGCAGTTTGAAAATTGACGAAAACGGCAATATTGTCGAATCGGCGATTATGACGACGGTGCCGTCGATGGAGGATTCGGTGATAATCGCCGGTCCGGAGATGTCCAGTGCGGTGGGAAACTTGCGGATACTGTACGAACTGGCGACGGCGATCAGCACGATATTTGATCGGCAGCAGTTGCTGGAGAAGGTTATGGATATGATTTTCAACAGTATTCCAGCTGATCGGGGTTTTATTTTGCTCCGGGAGGAAGAGCGATATCAGGATCTGATTCCGGTGGTAGTTCGATATCGCAGTAAAGATCACGCCGGCGAAATCACGATCAGCCACACGATAGTGAATCATGTAATTGAGAAAAAGGAAGGGGTGCTCTGTTCGAATGCTATGCGTGATCCGCGTTTTGCCAAGGGTAAGAGTGTGCATGATTATGGTATTCGTTCGGCTTTGTGCGTGCCAATCACGGCCAGGGAGCATGCTTTCGGGGTGATTTATGTTGATACCACGGTAGCGACGCACACCTACGCCGGTGAGCAGTTGCGATTGCTGACAGCTATCGGGATGCACACCGGACTGGCGGTGGAGCACGCCCGGTTGTATCAGGCGGGTGTGCGGGCGGAACGGTTGGCGGCGGCGGGTGAGACGGTTGCTTATTTATCGCACGGTATTAAAAATATTTTGCAAAGTCTGCAAAGTGCCGCGGACATGGTGGAGTTGGGCTTTGCCCGGGGTAAGATGGAAACTTCGAAGAAAGGTTGGGGGATTTTACAACGGAACCTGACGAAGATTCAAAATTTGGTTTTGAATATGTTGGCGTTCAGCAAAGCGCGGCAGCCGAACCTGACAATGACCCAGTTGAACCAGCTGGTGAATGAGACGTTAGAGATGGTTGCCAGCCAGGCGGATGAAAAACACGTCGGGCTGATACCGGATTTAGATGATAATCTGCCGGCTATTGCGTTGGACCCTGATGGTATGCAGCAGGTGCTTTTGAATCTGGTGCTTAACGCTCTGGACGCGGTCGAGCCGGATAAGGGTGTGGTAACGATCAAAACCGAATATGACGTTGAAAAGCAGGAATTGCGTTTGATGGTGGGCGATAACGGCAAGGGGATAGAGCCGGAGATTCAGAATAATATTTTTGGGGCGTTCTTTTCCAGCAAGGGACAGGGCGGGACCGGTTTGGGACTGGCGGTGGTGCGTAAAATTGCGGAAGAGCACGGCGGAAAAGTGGAAGTGTCCAGTGTTCCGGGAGAAGGCACAACGTTTACGGTTTTCCTGCCGGCGGGCGGAGCGGAAATAATCGACAGCGGCGGCACGGCCAGTTCCGCCGGCAAAAATGGTACACACATATCCTGAATATTATGATACCCAATGGGTATCATAATGCCTGGCAGCCCACTAGCGTGGGGGCCGGATCAGGTCTGTCAGATCCTCGATCGGGTCGAGGACAAGCTTAGATTTACAGGACGAGCAACATGGTATTTTCATCTGTGATCGGTATACATTTCCAGTTTGCGGGGATTAATTTTGTAGCGGTAGTATAATTAGTTCCTGTTGCGGAAGACGTATTATTTCAATCATGCTATTTCGTGCACTAGCGAAAACCTGTTTTTGGGCCGAAATACTGGATTCCCGCTTTCGCGGGAATGACAAAAAGTCGCTTCCGCAACAGGAACTAATTAATTTGTCCAGTGAGAAATATGAGTAATAGTTTGCGGGAAAAAATTTCGACGGTTCTGCTGCCGATGGTGCAGGGGCCGGCTCAATATGTCGGTGGCGAAGTTAACCAGATTCGCAAGGATGACAGCAGCATTGAGGTTTCGGTGGCGTTGGCGTTTCCGGACACTTACGCGATCGGGATGAGTCATTTGGGGCTGAGCATTCTTTATGCGGCTTTGAATCAGATGGAGTCGGTGGCGGCGGAGCGGGTTTTTGCGCCGTGGTTTGACGCGGCGGAAGTGATGCGGCGGGAAGGGATACCACTATTTTCGTGGGAAAGCCGCCGAGCGGTTAAGGATTTTGATATTCTGGGGATTACGCTGCAGCACGAGCTGGCTTACAGCAACGTGCTTTACCTGTTGGATTTGGCGGGGATCACCTTTAGAGCGGCAGATCGACACGAGGATGAGCCTTTGGTGATGGGTGGTGGGCCGTTGGCGGACAGCTGTGAACCGGTGGCGGATTTTTTTGATCTTCTGATTTTGGGTGACGGCGAGCAGGCGCTGCCGGCGGTGGTGGAGGCTTATCGCAAACTGAAGTCAACCAAGGCAAGCCGACGGGAACTGCTGCTGGAGCTGGCACGACAGTTTGAGTTTGTCTATGTGCCACAGTTTTATAATTGTGAATATGATGCCGATGGAACCCTGGCATCCTGCGCGCCAACGCATCAGGATGTTAGGCAGCGGGTAGAGCGGGCACAGGTGCGGGACCTGGATGGTGCGGTGTTTCCGACGGCGCCGGTGGTGGCGCACACGGAATCGGTGCATGACCGAATTGCGATAGAGATAATGCGGGGTTGTCCGCAACGGTGCGCGTTTTGTCACGCCGGGCACACCAAGGGACCAGTCCGAACTCGCAGTGTTGAGAAAATCCTGGATATCGCCTGGCAAAGTTATCTGGCGACGGGGCATGATACGGTGTCGCTGTTGAGTTTGTCGTCGAGCGATTATCCGCAACTGGGTGAACTGGTGCAAAAGCTTTACGGTCGATTTGACGGATGCCATGTGGGGATTTCGCTGCCTTCGTTGCGGGTGGATAAGCAGTTGAAAGATTTGCCCGGGCAGGTGGCCGGTGTTCGGCGTAAAGGGTTGACGGTCGCGGTGGAGTCGGCTTCGGATGTTATTCGTCAGGCAATCGGTAAGCGAGTAACAGATGAGGATTTGCTGGAGACTATGAAAGCGGCTTTTGAGGCCGGTTGGAAAACCGTGAAATTATATTTTATGGTGGGATTTCCCGGCGAGAGAGACGATGACATCGGCCAGATTGTTGATTTGGCCGGGCGGATCAGTACGTTGCGTCAGCAGGTTAGCGGCTTCAATGCGTCGGTGAATGCTACGATTTCGTGGCTGGTGCCCAAGCCGCATACGCCTCTGCAATGGATGGCTCAGCAGAGCGGTGATTATTTTGGGGCGGCACGAAAGAGGCTACTGGACAAGAAATATCTACTTAAAAAAGTGCCGTTGAAGTTGAAGTTTCACGATCTGGAAAATTCACTGCTGGAAGCGGTGCTGTCGCGGGGAGATCGGCGGCTCAGTCGGGTTTTGGAGCTGGCTTATGCCGGGGGTGCCTGCTTTGACGCCTGGAACGAAAAATTTCGATATGATTTGTATCTGGACGCTATGCGGCAGTGCCAACTGGAGCCGGATTTTTACGCGCATCGGGAGCGGTCGGAGAACGAGGTTTTTCCGTGGGACCATTTGGGCTCGGGCAATCGGGAGCAGCTTTATCGGCGGTATCTTAAAATTCTGCAAAAAGTCGCTCAATAAAAACGATGTATTGCAAGGTGCTTTGTCAAATCAAGATGATCCGCCCTTGCTGAAATTTACTACCATTTACTACCATTATAGGACCACATACTTCGACAGCTGGAGTTGTGCACAAAAACCGGTTTTTTCGGGCAAAAAAGGCGTTTTCTG
>DAOWAK010000160.1 GCA_030634605.1 Sedimentisphaerales bacterium | reverse complement strand
TCGACGCCATTCACTCCGCCGGCATCCGCCGATTCCGCCCCATCCTGCTAACCACCCTGTCAACTTTCGGTGGCCTGTCGCCGATGATCTTCGAAACTTCAAGACAGGCAAAATTCATGATCCCCATGGCCATTTCATTGGGTTTCGGAATCATGTTCTCAACCGCCATCACCCTGATATTGGTCCCGGCCCTCTGCATGATTCTGGAAGATGCCTATTCCCTGTTCGCCTGGATTAAAAAAATCACCTCACTTGATGATTAGGCCCCACAGGCCCAAAGCTGAGTTTCCGGAATATTTTCTTTTTCTGCAATATATTCCGCCCCGGTTACGTCATTATACCCAATGCGTATCATATAGCACACCACCGTTTCTGACGAGATTTCCCAGATTCATTTCCCCCGGCGCATATTTTACACACAATTTACAGAACCAAACCGCATTTAGACACTATATTATATATAGTAACATAACTTCTTATCAAAACTGAGGAAAAGTAAAATGAAAACGAAAATGCTTTTAAGTGGTGTAGCGGTAACCATGGCTTTTTTTGCCGGGCCGGTGTTGGCACAATTAAACCATATCAGCATTCGGCCGTTAGCGCCGAATGTTATTATCCCGCAGAGTCATGCGCATGCGTTTGCACCCGACCATCCCGGTGCTATCAAGATTACCGGAATCGATGTCCTGATAGATATTCTCGAAGGCACCGCCACTACCACGATAGAGATTCAACTGCACAACACATCGAATCGGCGACAGGAAGCCGAACTAATTGTCCCGGTGCCCGACGGTGCCGTCGTCAGAGGTTTTGCATATGACGGCCCCGGTAGCATGATAACCGCCAAAGTGCTGCCCAAAGATGAGGCCAGGAAGATTTACGAGCGGCTGGTAGCAAAGATTAAAGATCCCGCCCTGGTGGAGTTTATCGGTTACAATCTGATTCGCTCCAGCGTCTTTCCGGTTGCCCCCGGCAGCAGGCAAAAGGTGCGTTTGACTTATGAACACCTGCTTGAAGTTTATGAAAATCGAATCGATTATATTTTGCCCAGAACTGAAGTACTCGAATACGCAGTTCCCTGGAATGTTACCGCGAATATCAAAGCCAAGCGGCCCATAGCGACAGTGTATTCAGCCAGCCATGAAGTTTACACCAAACGGATCAACGACAAGCACATCTCGGTCAAAATTACTACCGAAGCCGTCAAGCAACCGGGCCCTTTCCGGCTTTCTTATCTGCTGCAAGATAATGGTGTATCCGCGTCGATGTTTGCTTACCCTGACGCAAAAATCGGCGGCGGCTATTTCCTCTTGCTCGCCGGTCTTCCTGCCGATGCACTGCAAGCCGAAGGTGTCCCCGCGATCAAGAGGGAAATCACGCTGGTAATCGATCGTTCCGGCAGCATGAGAAACGAAAAAATCAAACAGGTTAAAGAAGCCGTGCTGCAAATCATTTCCGGGCTCAAAGGAGGCGAGGCATTTAATATCATCATTTACAATAACACGGTAGAGTGGTTTTCAGAAAGTCCCGTACTCAAAACGCAGGAAACGGAAGATGCCGCGAATCGTTATATTCAAGGCCTCACTGCCACAGGCGGCACAAACATATATGATGCTCTATCTGAAGCACTCAACCAGAAACCGACCGAAGGTATGCTCCCGATTGTGCTATTCTTAACCGACGGCCTGCCCACCGTGGGAAATACCTCTGAAATCGCCATCCGCGATATTGTGAAAAAATCTAATCCCTATAAGCGCAGGGTTTTCACTTTCGGGGTCGGCGTGGACCTTAATGCCCCCCTTCTGGAGAATATTGCCGACGAATCACGCGCCAAGGCGGAATTTGTGCTGCCCGGAGAAGATGTTGAAATGAAAATCGGCAAGGTCTTCAAGAGCCTGACCGGGCCGATCCTGGCTGATACGGAACTGGAAATTGTCAACCCAAATGGCACGCCTGCTATCGGAAGAACCCGTGACATCCTGCCGGACAAATTGCCTGATCTTTTCGAGGGTGACCAGCTCATTCTGTTGGGTCAGTATGTCGGCGACCAACCAATCACTTTCCAACTGAGTGGAAACTACCTGGGCAGAAAGCGAACTTTTCAATTCACCTTTGAGTTCGATAAAGCTGACCTGAAGAATGGTTTCGTGCCCCGGCTCTGGGCCAGTAGAAAAATCGCCCAACTAATTGATATCGTCCGACAAATGGGTGCAGATTCAGCAGTGTCGAAGGAAGACCCCAAGGTTAAGGAACTCGTGGACGAAATCGTACGCCTTTCTACCGAGTTCGGCATACTGACGGAATACACCGCATTTCTGGCCATGGAAGGAACCGAACTTGCTGACCGGGATGAAGTTTTACGAGAAGCAGGTGAAATGCTGGAAAGTCGTGCCATGCGGGGACGATCAGGACTTGGAGGTGTAAGCCAAAGCTTCAATATAATGAAACAGAAGAGCCAAAGAACGCCCAACGCTCACAATTATTACTATGACGAGCAGATGCATCGGGTCAATGTAACAACGGTGCAGCAGATTAATGACCGTGCGTATTACCGCAAAGGCAACCGCTGGGTGGACAGCAGATTGGTTTCCAGGGAAGCAGAAATCCAGCCCAAAAAAATCATTAAAGTTGGTTCAAAAGAATTCATCGGACTGGCAGAGAAATTAGCCAAAGAAAATCGCCAAGGTAGCATCGCCTTGAGAGGAGATATCCTGCTGCTGGTGGATGGCGAGCATATATTGATTAAGGCGGTTAACGGCAATTGAAAAATAAAACTAAAGTGAACATCGGTTCCTATGCCCGAACAAACTTCACAGCATCTTGCGAATTTGCAGGCAGGTGCGAAGGAATGTTTTCCCTATATTTTCTTATTGCCGGAACGGTATAAGATAATCAGACAGCGACAGGCACAAGGCAAATGGAGCGACCTGAAGGGAACCTCTAAAAATTCATTTTGGCTGCGAGCGGGTCTTGGCAGACGGCTGGAAAGCCTTTTTCCGTCTGGACTGCGTCGCGAAAAACCGGGAATATCCACCAATATGCCCGATTCTTCGCTCCTTGTCAGTCGAAAAAATTCCACGCTCTCGCTACAAAAGCAATTATTAGAGGTACCCTGAAGGCTGTCAGGAATAATCTGAACCGGGATTTCGGGAAAATGTAGCTGACACAAAACTGACACAAACGGGTACTTTACCCTATAAACGCCAAAAGGCAAGGATTCGTAAACCCTTGCCTTAAAAAACTTTATCTTACTGGGCCCGGTAGGACTTGAACCTACGACCAATGGATTATGAGTCCACTGCTCTACCGACTGAGCTACAGGCCCCCGTCTGGTAAAAATGACCACGAATCGCTATCCGTAACGCATCCCCGATCAGGTCGAAGACATGTTTTGTCATGGGATTTTATAGCTAATTAGAGGATTTCTGTAAAGAGCAATCAGGAAATTTTAAGTAGAAGTGCTGAAGCCAGTCGAGGCTGAAAACCCGAAGAGCCATAAGTGCATGTATTACAAAGGATTAAGTGGGGCAAAGGGAGATGCGTGTTTTACGTGAGCATTGACCAGACCGCCATCCACATGGGCATGAGGAAGATGCAGGCGAGGTAATGTAAAAACATGATGTTGCTGATTTTTTGTTCGTCGCCGCCATATTTTCGCAGTTGCAGGATCAGTCCGGTGGCGGGAGCTGCTGAGGCCTGCAGGATCAGGAACTTGGCCATCAGCGAGTCTATGGTGTGTAAATCGAAGAGGTATAAGACAATTATCGTGATGAGAGGCAGGGCGATGAGTTTGATGAAAAGCGTTTTAAGAGCGTCGAAGAGATAAGGTTTGATTTTTAACGTGATGCTGCCTAGAACGGCGCCCAGAATGAAATTTGCAACGGGGATGGTGGCTTGGCCGAGCAGGTCGGCGGAACTGGTAACGACGTCGGGAACCAGACGGTGGGCACCAACAAAAACCATCAGCAGTGCGAAAATATTGGCCAGCAGCGGAGGGGTGGTCAGGCTGCGGAAAGTGATTTTTTCGTCAGCCTGTGAGGTAATCAGGTATTTGGCGATGCTCCAGAGCAGGGGATTGAAGGCGAGGATGTAGAGAAAGCAATATGTGGCGAATCGTTCAAAATCGGCTTGGGAAAAAAGCGCACTGCCGACGGGTAGGATCAGATAACCGGCGTTCTGGACCGAAGCCAGGGCAAGCATGTTTTTTTTGGCAGGCAGTTCGCGCAGAAAAACCAAAGCTCCCAACAATAATCCCAGCAGGACGGTAGCAACTGCAGCCAGGGGGAGAGTCCACCAGAAAGCAAATTCTTCTGGCCGAAAATTGCCGATGATGTTAGAAAAAATCAGACAGGGCAAAAAGACATTGACCGTTACGACGGAAAGG
>DAOWAK010000133.1 GCA_030634605.1 Sedimentisphaerales bacterium | reverse complement strand
TCAGCCGCGAAAATTCCAGTTCAAACCCCACCAGACCTTCAAGCAGAACTTCCATCTCGACCGCGTATTCAACCGCCGCATCCCGCTCAGATGGAATCGCCAATCCCTGCTGATCAGGCCCCAGCTGAATCATCTCGACCCGCACGTCTTCAAGCTGACCCATCTGCGGCATCTCAATCCGCCCCGAAGAACTCTCCACCGGTACACTTCCTGTCCGGGCCGTGATCTCTACAATGCTGCGAGACTGCGGATCTTTCGGAAAAATCTGCACCCAGGGCTGACTGATTTTCAATATCCCCGCCGAACTTTCCAGCCGCTCGGCAAAACCGAACTTCCGCACGATCCGCCCTTTGTCTGTAGCGGTAAAGACCAGTTTCTCAGACCCACGCAGTTCAATCTTGCCGGTCTCCAGTGTCCCGCCGGACAGGGGCGTGACCGTCTCAGTATTATCGGCCGGCGGCCTCGGTAACATCTGCTCCTGTGTACCTGTCGGACCGTCAACACCGGTGCTCTGTTGATAAATCAGAAAAACCACCAGCACACTCACCAGCGTCACCGCAAACAGAATTATTTTTTTAGCCATTTGATTGCTCTTTTATCGCGTCAACCTGACGTGTTATTTTTTTCCTGTTAAAAATACTCATCAGCGATTGTATTTTTCCAGCGCCTTTTCCCACAGCCCCATCTCTTTGAGCAAAAAGCGGATAAACTCTCCCACCGCTCCTTTGCCGCCCGGGGCTTTGGTAGTAACGTCGGCCGCCTGTCGAATCTCCGGTATCGCGTCCGCCACCGCAGCACTGAAACCGGCGCGACGGATAATCGGCAGATCAAAAACATCATCTCCGATAAACGCCACATCCTGAGCCGGCACGCCTGATTCCTCTATCAGTTGATCGAACACCGGTAGCTTGTCCAAAGCCTTCTGGTACACAAACTCAATCTCCAGCATCTTCGCCCGATGCTCCACCGCCGGACACTGTCGGCCGGTGATAATCGCCGTCTGCAGTCCCAGCCGCCGCCAGATACGAATCCATCCGCCGTCATGGACATGAAAATTTTTCGATTCGCTTCCGTCCGGATGCACAACAATCGTCCCGTCCGTCAGCACCCCGTCCACATCCATCGCCAACAACTTTACCTGCGGAACTTTTTTCAACCCATCACCCTTTCAATCGGATGCCGTTACCACGCTTGCTCGGGCATGTTTTATTGCACCACTTTCAGCGCCACTACATCCTGCACATCGATCAGCCCTACGGGTCGCCCATCCTCATCGACCACAGGTATCTCATCGATTCGTTTTTCGTGAAAAATCGCCATCGCCTCACTGGCCAGCGTGTTCGGCCGGACCACTGTTGGCTTGGGTGTCATAATCTTCGCCACCGGACACTCCTGCAGCGCCGCTCCCTGCTTCTCCAGCGCCCGCCGCAAATCCCCATCCGTAATAATCCCGCTCAGCTGCCCCGCCTCATCCACCAGCAGTACCGAACCGTGTCGCATCTCGGTCTGGGCATCCGCCTGGGCAATCGCCTGCGATACCGTCAGTTTGTCCGACACCATCGGCAGTGACTTGCCCCGGGTAAACAAAGCTGCCTGCTCAACCGTTACCAGTTGACGCCCCAGCGCCCCGCCGGGATGATAGCGCGCGTAATCTTCCGACTGAAAATCCCGCATTTTCATCACCGTCATTGCCAGCGCATCGCCCAGCGCCAACATGCAGGTCGTGCTCGCTGTCGGGGCCAGTCCCAGCGGACAAATCTCCTCGATCCGCCCCAGCGAAACCGTAACATCGCTATGCTGGGCCAGTGGTGAATCCAGTTTGCCGGTAATACCGATCATCTTATTGCCCAGTTGCTTAATTAACGCGATCAGCCGAACAATCTCTTCGCTCGATCCGCTGTGGCTCAACACAATCGCCACGTCCTCTTTCCGCAGCCGCCCCAGATCACCGTGCACCGCCTCAGCCGCATGCAAAAAATGACTTGGCGTTCCCGTCGATGCCAGCGTCGCCGAAATCTTCTGGCCGACAATTCCCGCCTTGCCGATTCCGGTCACCACCACCGACCCTTTGCACTCATACACCATCCGCACCGCCGCGGCGAATCCGTCATCCAGATTCTCTGCCAGCCCCGACAGTGCCGCCGCCTCCCGCAATATCAACTGCCGGGCTTCTTTGAGCTCAATTTTAACCTGTGCTTTTGCCGCCATAACCTTCCCAATTCTAGATACTTGTATTAATCTGCGAACAAAAGGGATTATCGCCTATTTACCCACACACGTCAAGGTCGAGAATTAGCCCCCAAAATCAGCCAAAATCAACAAATTTCCTAAAAAACCGGATTTTTCGCGCACATTTCCTTTAAGTGGGACCGGCTTTTTTCCTACTTGATTTTTGCTGAAAGTGAATGTACTCTGCTGGGTGAATATGCAGAATAATTCACTTTCGCCATCAAACTAAAGGAGCTTTTTCATGGCTAATAAAATTCGTATCATGCCGTGTCTGGATATGCAAAATGGTCGGGTGGTTAAAGGCGTGCACTTTGTGGATATCAAAGATGCCGGCGACCCGGTCGAGTGCGCCAAAGCTTACTGCCAGGCCGGGGCCGACGAGCTGGCCTTGCTGGATATTACCGCTACCATCGAGGGGCGTAAAACCATGCTCGATGTGGTTCAAAAGGTCGCCCAGGCAACTACCATACCATTTACCGTCGGAGGAGGTATCAACGATGTTGCTTCTGCCGCAGCAGTGCTTGAAGCGGGCGCGGATAAGATTTCCACCAGCAGTGCCGCTTTTCGTCGGCCGGAAGTTATAGCAGAAATGGTAAATGAATTCGGCCCGGAAAAAGTAACCGTCGCTATCGATGTCGATCAGAATCCCCAACTGCCCTCAGGTTATGAAGTTTATATCGACGGTGGCAGAACGGCTACCGGATCTGATGCCCTGGAGTGGGCCAAGCAGGTGGATGGCTACGGCGTCAACGTGATTCTGCCCACCAGCAAAGCCGGTGACGGTGCCCAGACCGGTTTTGACTTGCCGGTAATCCGGGCGATGGCCTCGGCTGTTTCCGCCGAAATAGTCGCCAGCGGTGGAGCGGGTAAGCTCGAACACTTTTACGAAGCGGTCCAGGCCGGGGCAACCATTCTGTTAGCGGCTTCGGTCTTTCACTTTCATATCATTGATATCCCTGAGTTAAAAGAATATCTACGCACCCAGGGCGTGGCAGTAAAATAAACATGACGATTGATTGGCCTATATTAGGCGCCCACATGTCGGTTGCCGGTGGAATCGAAAACGCTCTGTTGGCCGCCACGAACACATCGGTGAAGGCTTCATCAGAAACCGTGGCTTTAAAAACTTCCTCACCGACCCCCGCACTCGTAAATTGCCCTTCATCCTGGAAACCCCCAAAGGCCTCTCCCCCGGCGGCCGCAGCCTCGACATGCTGAACCTTGCTATCCTGCGCCGCCTGGCAAAATAAGCTTCACAATATTCTCATTTAGATATGGTATTATACCCAATGGGTATACAACTGGAATATTATGCCTACATCAAGCTGACGCGACACCCTTTAGAATGTATAGGTAAGCGAAACCGCAAAAGCGGGCGCCGGCGACCGGTAATCAGCAGGTGCGTCCGCGTCGAAGCCGTAGAACCGTTTGTTCAAACGGTGATCAATCCAACCCAGGACATTAAACGCGTCGGCCCGAACCACAAGATGCTCAACCGGCTCATAGGTGGTTCCCAGGCCCAGAAAGAAACTCGGTTCAAAGGGACGGGTATATCCAGCTTTCCAGGGCGGGTCATCTCCACCGTCGGCGATGAACTGATTTCTGTATTTGGCGAAATCTTCGCCGCCCGGCAGACCCCAGTAGATTCGCAATGAACCATCCACGTCCCATTTGTCGGTTATTTTATAGTGGCCGATCAGCTTGGTTACCTGGTTATGCCAGTTGGCCAGGTCGTCGCCGTACCCGTACGGCTCGGCGGTGAGTGCCGTATCCACTTCGGGACCGTCGAGTCTGAAATTGATTAGCTTCGTCCAACCATGCGAAACGGTAAATTTGGCCCGATCTGTTTTGTAGATCGCTTCCAACTCGGCTCCCACCGTTCTCATATTCCCCAACTGCCTGTCGGTTCCTGCATCGCCTTCCTGATTCCAGCCTATGATATCGTGATCGTTATAATACGCCGAAGCGCCGAACCAGAGATTTTCGTTGTGTTGACGTTCGTAGCGAAGTTCGAAGACACCAAGCTTTTCCGGTTTTTGATCTCCTTCTCCTTCGTCCTGCTTGGCCTTTAGTACTTCGGCGCCGTGCATTCGGACCGAATTCGACCACATAAATTTCCAGGTATCTTTTTTATTTGGGGTATGCACCACCGCGGCGCGGGGAGAAAACATCACCGGCGTAAAGGGATGCCAATCGATTCTGCCGCCGATAAAACTGCTCCATTGATCGGCAAAATGCCACTGCCACTCACCCACCAGCGACCTTGTATCCGTGCCCCAGCGAGGCATAGAATCGCCTGATATGGAATTCGACGCTCCTGTATCCGGATAGCCGTGCCCACTCAGACCAAACTCCTCACGGGACCACTCGCCTCCGAACGCAATCGAGTGGTTCTGAGTGGGATTCCATTTGGCAATCGCCCTGGCGTAATACTCATCTTCCCGATAGCTAAACGTGTCGGTAAAGATGTTTTGAGCTATATTAAACGTGTCGTAGCTGAGCGCGAATTTAATCGATAACTCATCGGTCAAATCACGCTCGTAGCTGCCATACACCGTTGCCTGTTGATAGCCCTGTCCCTGGTCTGCCGGAGGCTGCGATCCCATCCAGTTCTCAAACATGGCGTGTCGCAGCTGGGTTTCACCACCGCTGGTGTATCGCGCCCAGATGTCCAGTCCGCCGTTGGTATATTGGCCGTGGAATTTGTATTTGTACCTGTCACGGTAAGACTGGCGGTCTCGTACCAGGGTGTCCCTGCAACGATGACCGGCTGGATAATGTTTGCCCCCGGCAACGGCCCCGTTACCCCACCAGCCTCGACCAATACCGAACACCACGGGAGAATCGTCAGGACTGGCACCGAGATAATCAGCCATGGACGCGTAC
>DAOWAK010000247.1 GCA_030634605.1 Sedimentisphaerales bacterium | reverse complement strand
GTTTAAGCATGAAGCTCATGAAGAAAGATAGCCACAGAGGGCACAGAGAACACAGAGTAATTTTTTATTTTTAACCAGGGATTGCACGGATTACACAGATTATCGTTTTGAGATTCATGGTTAAATTGTGCTAGTTATTCCAAGTTGTAAGTTAAAAATTATACTAAAAGACGTATGTTTTTCAGGTTTAGGGAATCGGCAAAAAAAACTTCGTTGTTTACTCGATCGGGCAATTTGGCCTTTTTCGGTTCGGCAGTTAACTTGTCAGCCAGATCGACGGTTAAACAGAACTGGTTTGCATAAGCTTCCAAATTGTACCGAGAAGAAACGACAAACTTGTTCTGATTTATTATATCGAGATTCTGTGGGCAAAACCAGTTAGCAATGGGGCTGAGGCGGCGGTTAGTGGGGAGGATTTGCGAAATCAAGGCTTTGTCCGCTATAAGGTCTTGCAGGATAGAGAGTTGTGATTCGTGGTTGAGGTCAGCCCAATCGAGCATTTTTTGGGTGTTGGGTGGTTGATCGTGGAGGGTGTAGGTTTTTGCCAGATCGAGTTGATGGAGCAGATTTTTGGCTGAGAGGGGGGGCTGATCGGCGGCTTGGCGGAGGTGGAGGATTTTTTCGGTGTATTTTTCGAGGATGTGTTTCCATGTGGCAGGGTTTTGCTGGGGGGTGTTGAGTTTGGGGTTTGAAACGAGCCAGGCTTTGGGGATGAGCAGGTGATCGTAGAGGTGGTCCAGGTTCATGCCGTTGCGGATGAAGTCGGGAGTTACTTTGGGGAGGTTTCTGCCGAGTACGGCTTTTTGGGTGAGCCAGGGTTCGTGGAAGACGTAGCCGAAGCCTTCCTGGATGGAGGTGGTGAAGACGGCGTGGCTGAGGTGGAGCAGGTCGATAAGGCTGTAGGAGATGACGGAGCCGTCGGAGTGGATTTGGCGGTGATGGCCGCCGGCGAGGATTTCGGTGCCGAAGCCGATGGTGACGGGGAGCTGGTTTTTTTTGACGAAATTTTCTACGGCGCGGCAGTAGGCAAGGTCGTCGGGGGTGCTGGCGGGCAAGTTGATCAGCAGTTGGTAATCGTCGTCGGTCTGGTTGGTCTGGTTAATGAGCAGCAGGAGGAGAATTGATTCGATGACGTTTTTTCGGCGGATGGTTTTGATGGGGGAGACGATGATTTTTCGAGTGGGATCAAAGTGGTAGCCGTTTTTTTTGGCGAAGGCGGCGATGCGGTTTTTGAGGTCGGCGGCGAAATCGATGGGATTGATTTTGAGCGATTGTAATTGGGCGGGGGACATTCGGGTAAGGGGGGCAGATGAAAAGGTTTCGATGTCGATGCTGTTGGGCAGGACGGTGGTGCGGTGAGGATCGATGCCGGCTTGGATGAAGTTCTGTTGGTCGTGGGAATTGATGCAGGCGAAGAAGATTCGTGGCGAGTTGGGGTACATCATCTCAACGGCGAGCTTGGGGTCGGAGGTGCCGGAGCAGTCGCGCAAGGCAGCCCAGCAGGCAGGGCGGTGGTCTTCTGCGAAATCGTGCATTTGAAACAGAATCCAGGCGGGGAGATTCTGGTGCTGAAGTTTGTCGGCGAGAATTTTTATGGCGAGGGTCAGGAGGGGATTTTTGCCCAGGTTGGCGTTGTGGGTGTGAAGGAGGTAGGGGGCTGATGTGGGGTTTTGTTCGAGTTGCGTTTCGCTAATCAGTAGCTGAGCTAATTGCTCGGCTTGTTGGAATAATTCATCGCGGTTGGCAAAGGGCTGGTCGCGATAAGTGAGGGCGGGGATTTCGATTGGATTAATGGAGGTTTGGGTGGCTTGATGGTGAAGTGCAAATTGACGCAGTTCGTCGGTGAGGGATTGTCCGTTGGGCCGGCGGGTGTCGCAGGAGATGAGGTCGATGTGCAATTTCTGAAATTGGCCATGGGCGATGAGGCTGCGCAGGGAATTGGTGATTACGGTGCGGACTCCGCAGCGCTGGAGATGATAGTGCAGTACGCCGATTCGTAAAGATTGCTGTTTCATTGGAAAAAGGTTCTCGGTGTTAAGTTTTGCCGGTTTGGATAATCATGGGGGCGATCTGGTCGGCACTAGTGACCAGGGCGTTGGGGCGGAAGTTTTGGCAGCGGTGGTCGTCGGCTCTGAGAGTCAGTTGGGTTTTGTCGGCGGCGAAGAGCATGGTCTGAAATTGAGCCTGGTTGGCGGCCCAGGTGTCGTTGAGCAGGTCGTTGCCGATGTAGAGGATTTCGTCAGGGCGGATGCCGAGGGTGCGGGCGTAATCCCGGGCCAGATTGAAGGCGAGAGGATTGGGCTTGCTACAGCCGAGCTGATAGGAGAACAGTAGTAAGCGGCAGGAGAATATCTGGTCCAGTTGCCAATTGTTTTGGTTAAGATCGGTGCGGATTAATCGCCTCAGGTGCAGGGGGGTGTAAAACTGGGCGTTGGAGATGATGCCCTGGATGACGCCGGCGTTTTTCAGTTGCTGGATGGTTGAGCTGATGCCGTGGTAGAGGTAGGTTTTCTGGAGAGCGGCGTCGAAGAAATAAGCCCAGCGTAAGGCGGTTTCGAGGTGGGGGTCGCTCTGATGGAGCTGGTAGCCGACTTCTCGGCACTGCTGCAGGATGGTGAGCCAGATTTTTTCGATGACGACCTCGGGGTAAGAGATGCCGCGGGACTGGGAGTCCAGGTGGGAATCGCGAACCAACTGGACGAAACGGTCGCAGAGGGACCAGTCGGGAAACTGTTCGGAAAAGAGTTTTTTAAGCGGTTCTTCGAGTTGGAATTGATCGACGGTTTTTTGGGCGGCGGCGGTGAGGCAGTCGCGATTGCTGAGGGATTGTTCGAGGTCGCCCAGATCGAGACCGAGCAGGGTGCCATAGACGTCCCAGAGGACTATTTTGATGTTTTTCAGGTTGGCGGAGTAACTCTGCAGGGGGGCTGGTGTGGGTGTTGGGGTCTTTTTAACAGCGAAACGCTTATCAATTTGCCGAAAAAAGTCCCACAAAGACGGTGAAAAACCGAAAAAACTTTTCGTGACGACCATAATACCATTTTAATACAAACCGGCTGAAATGTCAATCCGAACTGAATCAAAAGTAATCCACCAGCTCTGCTGGTGAGAATTCATAAGGCTCTGCCGTTCCCGCGAGATTATAGTGGTTCTTTCTCAACCAATGTTACAAGGGCAAAAAGAACCATCATGCAGAATTGGCAGAGAGAAGCTCACG
>DAOWAK010000035.1 GCA_030634605.1 Sedimentisphaerales bacterium | reverse complement strand
GCAAAATATTAAGGTGCGTTACAGAGTAATAAAATGTTGGTAAAGGGGCCCATAACGCATGATTGATCGAGGGTAGTCAGGTGTTAATGGATGCATCGATAGACGATGGCAGGTGGGAGGTTTTTCCAGACGATGGGTGAGATTTCGACGCGGGTGAATAATTTGTAGAGCATTTTCCGGAAGCGCATGCCGGCGGGCAGAAAGAGCAGGGGCCAATAAGCGAAGGTGGCAAAGGCGCCGCCCGGGGCGAGGGCGGATATTGCGGACATTATCAACCTGTTTTGCATATCCTGCGAAAAAGCGGTCCAGGGCAGGCCACAGACGATACTTTCGGATTTGGCCATGTTGTGCTGCTGCATGATCTGGTTGACGTTTTCGACAGAATCAGTAACGACGGCAGTGTCGGGAAAGCGTTGGCGGAGCATTTTGGAAAGCGAGTCGTTATGCTCGATAGCGATGAAATTTGCGTCCGGTTTTTTGTCCCGCAAAATCACCTGGGTGAACACACCGGTTCCGGCGCCGAACTCGAGGATGTTGGAAGCCTGGGCGGCGGCACTGTGTTTAACGATGGCCTGGGCCAGATCAGAACTGCTGGGAGCGATGGCTCCGATGTTCTTTGGCGAGCGGATAAATTCCTTGAGAAAAGTTATTTTACCGGGGGACTGCGGCTGAATAATTTCCGGACGGTTCGCGGTTTTGGCTGTTGTGGCAGAGCTGCAATTCGACGTAATATCGTTATTATCCGGCATTTAATTATTTTCCTGTTTTCGAATCATGGCGGTTTTTTTCTAAAAACCTACCACAGCAACACCGTATTAGTCGGTTTGGCTGAAGGGCTATTACACTTAATTTCCGCTCTGAATGAAAGAAAAAACCACTTGATTCCCCAGGTGGCAAGGGGCAGAAGTGGCTCCGAAGCCGACCATAACCATTTGCCAAATAAGTAGTTACGAAACAGAGCGGCTCGCATAAAAAATGGGCAACATTGCGTTTTGATTTTTATTTGGTATAATACAGGTACTGTGAAAGCCTTATCTGCCCAAAAACGTTAGGAATACAAAACAATATTTTCAGAATTTACGGGGAAAAATCTAAATTTGACGGGGATGCACAAGATGGATTCGACAGTAAACAGTTCTGAGCGGCATAAAATTATTGCCAGAATCGCGGCGGTCTTGGTGGCGGCGGGTGGATTATACATTATTTATGCAGTGTGGTGGCCGATGCTGCATAAAAAATATGAGTCTTATTTTGATTTTGTCTTTCTCTTTATTTTTCCAATTCCCGCATCTGTCGCAGGTGTTTATTTAATATATGTCGGCAAAAAATTATGGGGTGGTTTGTCCGATCAGAATACCCGTCAGTTGGCTATAGTAATTTCAGCTGCAATCGTAATCTTTGTTTTACCGCTAATCGATAAGTTCAAGCCGGTAGAAGTTTTTACCGAAGAACACGGCTATATTATCTTTACGCCAGTATTAATGATATGCGGAGGATTATTTTATCTACGGCTGCGAAAAACTCTATTCGACCGGCTAAAAATAATCAAAGAGCTAAATTATAAAAGACACGTAAGAGCAGTGAAAATATATTTCGGGTTCCTGGCATTAACCGTATTTTCTGCAATTAGCAGAATAGCAGATTTGGCTGAGGGTGAACCAGGCAGCGAACGCGGCCCCCCAGGGCTATTGGTATCCCTTATAATGCTTGCAGTCGCGGTTATTATATACCGTGTTGGTGTAAGCCGATTCACTGAGAAAGCACCCATCGAAGATCAGAGTCAAGCGTAAGTATGATGTTGACGCTGAAATAAGGTTTTTTTCTGGTAATGATGGTGGAATAACGGTACGACATTTACGAAGCTGGCGAATTATAGTTTAATAATTTTACAACTATGAAAGGAGCGATTTTGGTTTCCGAAGCGTTTCAGAAAATTGTTGAGTCGTGCGCTGAGGAGTTCGGCGTTAAAACGGTCTGGCTTTTTGGTTCGGCCCTGGAAGACGAAGAGCGCGCACGTGATTATGATTTAGCGGTGGAAGGCATAGAGCCGGAGAAATTTTTCAAATTTTACAGCAAGTTGTACTTTTCCCTGCCCAAGCCCGTGGATTTGGTAGATATGAGCCTGAACCCCCCCATAGCCTTTATAGTTCGAGATCAGGGGGTTCGCATCTATGAGCGCTAAAGCTGATTACATAAACGCTGAATGTAAAGAACTGGAAAAAACCATCACGCTTATCGAAGAACTTCTCGGCAAAGGCAGTCTCTCCGGTTTTGAAGTAATCGCTTTGGGAAAACTGCGCCAGGATATTTACATGGGCATTGAACGCATACTGCGTTTTCAATTGGAAGAACACGGTATCAAAATCGACAAAAGCTCCAGTTGGCATAAGGATTTATTGATTAAAGCGCGTAGCGAATCTTTGGTATCCGAGGAACAATATAATTTTTTCGGCGAGCTTCTACTCTTTAGACACTTACAAGTACACGGCTATGGACACAAGCTTAATGAAAAACGATTGCGCCAATTAGCTGAGCCGGTGGCGGATATCTGCCGGGATTTTTTAAGCCGTATTCGGATTCAGCGACCACCGGCATAGCCGGTGGTATGAGGAAGGCCCCTAAAAGGGGCCTATAAACCTGGTTCTATAACATTAAGCACGAATATCGAAATCCGAATGAAGATTCAATGTTCCGCAATTATTCGCCAATGATTTTGACGAGGGCGCGTTTTTTTCTTTTGCCGTCGAGTTCGTAGTAGAAAATCTGTTCCCAGGGGCCGAAATCGAGTTGGCCGTCGGTGATGGCACAAACAACCTCGCGGCCCATTATGGTGCGTTTGAGGTGGGCGTCGGCGTTGTCTTCGTAGCCATTGTGTCGGTAGCGGTCGTAGGGTTTTTCGGGAGCGAGGCCTTCGAGCCATTCTTCGTAATCGGCGTGGAGGCCGGATTCGTCATCGTTGATAAAGACGCTGGCGGTGATGTGCATGGCGTTGATGAGTACTAGGCCTTCGTTGATACCGCTGTCTTCGATGCATTGCTGCACCTGAGTAGTGATGTTAAAAAGTTGGCGGCGTTTTTTGGCTTCGAACCATAATTCTTTGCGATAGCTTTTCATGATAAACCCTTATTGTTGAAAAATATATTTTTTCGCTTGTTTTTAGATTAATTTCGGCAGGCATCGACCAGGGCTTTGTAAATCGGTTTACGCAGGGCAGGGTCGTCCATTTTTTCGGGGTGCCACTGAACGAACAGGCCGAAAGCGTCGTCGGTTCTTTCGAGAGCTTCGACGACACCGTCATCACTGTGGGCGACGACTTTCAGGCCGTCACCTAATTTGTCAACGGCTTGATGATGAGACGAGAAAACGACGGGCTGATCGGTAGCGAGGATTTTGTATAGCCGACTGGATGGTTCGATGGTAACCTTGTGCAGGGCATGGTTGCCGCGGTGGATTACCTGAGTGCCGACCTGCGAAGGGATGTCCTGGATCATGGTGCCGCCGCGGACTACGTTGGTGAACTGCATGCCCAGGCAGATGCCGAGCATGGGTTTGCCGCTGTCGAACCAGGTTCTGATTAGCTGTCGTTCAAAATCCCAGCGGTGCTGGGACATTACCTGGACGGTGGGATGGGGCTGCTGGTTATAAGCGGCCGGCGGGATGTCAGCCCCACCGATCAGGAGCAAGCCATCGAGATTTTCCAGATATTGCTCGATAGCCTGGGGCGAATCGACAGGGGGCAGAATCAGAGGGATGCCGCCGGCTTCGCAGACGGCAGCGACATAAGCGAAACCAACCTTGACGGCGGCCTGGCGTTCCTGCTGATCATCGCCCTGGTAGGTGCTGGTTATGCCGATCAGTGGGGCACGATCAGGGCGTTCTTGGGGACAACCGCCGACAATCGGCAGCAGCAGGATAATGCAGATTAATAATTTCGCTCTCATTCCTAAATCCTCCGGTTATGGATAATCACTCGACATAACACGTTAATACTGTTACTATGCTGTCACAAAAACACGGCCATTTGCGTGAGAATCGCCGTTAAATCAATCAGGACGATAACTTATATAATGCCAAAAAAAACCGGTAAAAAAAAGAAGAAAAAAAAGCAACATCCGGTGCTGGATTATATTTTTTACGTGCTGATGCGGTTGTTGGCGGTTTTTTTGCTGATGCCGGACGTGAATACATCGCTACGGTTTGGGCGGTTTCTGGGAAGGCTGCTGTATCGGTTTTACGGCAGAGGTCGGGAGCGGTCGATTGAGAATCTACGGTTGAGCTTTCCGGAAAAGGATCAGCAGTGGCTGGAACGGACGGCACGGCGGAGTTTTGAGCACATTGTGATGCTGGCGTTTGATGTGCTTTATACATCGCGGCTGATTCGGGTTTCGACGTGGCGGCGGTATGTGGAATTTGACGATCTTTCGGGGGCGCTGCGGC
Source organism: Sedimentisphaerales bacterium (assembly GCA_030634605.1). Classification (GTDB taxonomy): domain Bacteria; phylum Planctomycetota; class Phycisphaerae; order Sedimentisphaerales; family SM23-30; genus JAFGSR01. Next base: position 3,710 of record DAOWAK010000035.1, on the reverse strand, counting down.
AGATTTTGGCAGGGCGGGGGATTATTCTGGTAACGGGGCACTTTGGTAATTTTGAAATGATGGGGTACACGCTGGCAACGCTGGGGCTGGAATCATACAGCATCGCCCGGCCAATCGATAATCCGTACATTAATAAATATCTGATGGGGGTGCGCGAACGGCAGGGACAGATTATTATCGACAAGAAGGGGGCGACCGAACTTATGATGAAAATCCTGGCATCGGGGGCGGCGCTGGGATTTATCGCGGATCAGAACGCGGGCAAAAAAGGAATTTTTGTGGATTTTTTCGGGCGTAAAGCGAGCACTTACAAGAGTATCGCTTTGCTGGCGATGGAATATAATCTGCCGATCGTGGTGGGTTACACCCGGCGGCTAAATGATCGGTATCAGTTTAAGATGGGAGTTGCCCGGGTTATCGAACCGCGACAATGGCAGGATAAGGATGATCCGCTGCGCTGGATTACGCAGGAATACACCAGTGGTATCGAGGATTTTGTGCGGGAGAATCCGGAGCAGTACTGGTGGGTGCATCGCCGCTGGAAAACGCGGCCGCCTGAGGAACGCAAAGCCGCGAAAAATGACCACCTGCCGGAGCCGAATCAGACTCCGTGATAAAAACAACACCGGGTACAGCCCCCCCGCTGTACCCGGTGCGCCTGATTACATTTCAGCACTGACAAAATCATTGATGAAGGAAAAAAGAACAAAGGCAGATTCATGTTTTTGTCCGGTGCCAAAATGCCTGCCATAGTTTTTAGTTGTTTTCAGGTGGGGCATCACCTCCTTTCCCGAGAGATAGAGGGTTTAAAGTTTACCAACTCTGCAGAGTCAAAACGCAAAATGATTCGGCCTCACGGCCGACACTGTTTTGGGCTATGGTCGAACAATCAATTTTCAAAGAGCGGTATTTAAAGCTAATCTTCGTTTGGTTCGTATTCTGAAATTGTATCGGGATCCAGCTCGAGAATGACGGTGGTGCTGTTGATCAGAAACTGCCTTTTTTCCTGCAGCCATTGCAAGGTTACACCGACGGCGAGCAGGATAAAGGCAGCCAGCAGCAGGGTAAGTCCCTTGCCGTGGCGGCAGTTCCAGATTATCTGGACGGATTGAAAAGTGCCAACGGAAGCGGGGATAGCCAGGGCCGGTGCCAATAGCCACCAGCGTTCCAGCAGCATAGCACCGCCGGCCAAAAGCAAAATGATGAACACTCCGCCGGTATAATAAGGATTAACGAAATACTCGGCGAACCAGCCGGTGGGAAAATCGTCAGGCAGTTGGCTATGGGCCGCTGCCAGAGCGTGTAAAATTGTCAGGCCGAATAACGCCCAGGCATATCGGCGCAGCGAAACGGTGCCGATGGATAAGGCGACAACAACAAAGCCGGCAGCCAGGAAAATGGGCGAGAAATACCACTGGGCCCAATCGACGAACAGCCCCCACATAACCGAGTAAAGCTGCCCCAGAGCCATTGCAGCCAGCAAAGCCAGCAGCAGCCAGGGAACATACCACATTCCCAACAGACGGCTGTCAAAATAGAAAGTTCTGCGAATCTGCCAGCGCACCAGCCAAAGATGCCCAGCCACCAGAAAAGCCACCAGCCAGCAGATGACGTACGCCAGACCTAGCTGAAATGATTTGTTGTCGCGGAAGTAATGTATCAACGGGGCCGGGATCGCCAAAACTGCTATCCAGAGCAGACAAAAAACGAGCAGTGGAACCGGAACGGAAAAGCCCAGCCAGCGTTCGGCGACAATTAGCTTAACAACAGTCAACACTACAATTACCATAGTAACCCACCAGGCCTCGCCGGCGGATGCCAGGTACAATTCGTTTAAGGTTAAAAACAGCAGCCCCGAAAGCACCGCGGCGAACAGGCCGGAGCGGACGGTGTCGCTGAGCCAGACTTTTTTTTCGTGCCAGCGGGCCAGAATCAGCAGCAGCCAAATGTAAAGCTCAAACGCACCCAGGGTGATGTAGATGTGCGAGCGGCTGCCGGTACTGCGATGGAAGGGATCGATAAGCACCCACATGCCCGCCAGCAGCAGCCCCAGCGAGCACCAGTAGAGTGCGCGGGCGAATTTGTGAGTAACCACCAACGATAGATTTTTTTGTGCGGCATGCATGACTTCCTCCTTTCCAGGTTTCATTTTTTGGATCAAACATGATGACGGCGCGGAGTGGGCGGGTGAGTTTTGGGGCAGGTGAGGGGACAACAATCATTATCCCTGCCGCATTTCGTTAGGAGTTCGTTGAATGAAAACCGTAACAGCTGATTCGATTTTCTGCACCTGTATCTACTGTTTATTACGAATGTAATATTAGTAGGGTTCACGGATTTTAAGACAGCTACAAAAAAACACAAAAATCACATAATAACATTTCAGTGCTTATCAGCATTGTCCAGGCGCACCGATAGCGTGAGCGGTTAAGGAAATGCCAAGGGAAAGTGCCGTCCAAAACGCTACTTGAAGCAGACTATCCGCGCAGCTACAAAGGCAAACCGGAAGAAACCCCGAAAAGTGCAGAGTGCGTTTACGCACTTTTTCTTAAGCTGAATAGTTGGGTTAAGGCTTGACTGGTGGGCAATTTATGTAACACAAAACTGTTAAAGTAACTGCACGGATACCAGCCCTTAAGACGGTTCCGGGAAGAGATGAAATACAAGGAATGATAAATAAATTAAAAGATAAGACAATAAATAATCATCAAATAACCCGGCGTGTGCTAATCGATCGGTTGCGTCTCGGGCAAGCTATTCAGGCTTGGGGGAAAAAGCGCCGCCAGATACGATATTAAATTTTATGGCTGATAAATTATCACCTCCCTTACTTACTTAAGCATCCCTGACAAAATGCTTGAAAATAGCGATAATGGGCCATTTACCCAGACGACCACACATTATGCCAGAGCGAAAAAACGAAAAACGCCGATTTCAAAGAACTGTCAACGGTGTCGAACTTGAATTATACAAGTGTATCTGTGTAAATTATAACACGAAACGGCGACATTGCCAACCGTGAAATTGGAATTTTTGGAAAAAATGACTGTCCAGAGCAGCATAGTTCAAACAAAAACATTTAACCGCAGATAAACGCCGATAAACGCGGATTTTTAAGGCGGGAAAAATACTCAAAAAGACATCACGCCGGGTGATTTCAGCTGCGGCGGCGGAGGGGGTCGGCTTTGTCTTTACGGATGTTGCGGAGGTCAACGTATTCGTACTCGCCGAGGTTGCCGTAGAGTTTGTAGGACTGGTAGAGATTGGAAATTTTGGTTTTGGCAGGTGCTTCGTACCAGGCACGGCCCTGGCCGACAGCGGCACCCCAACGGATTTCGGTGTTGTTGGCGGTGTAGAGCACCAGGTGAGATTCAGCCGGGGAAAGGCGGCCCTGAAAATTGCTGACATCGATAACAGCCAGTTCGCCCCACAACCTATCGGGCATGGGCATCTGCTGATCGACCTGGCGGAGCATAGCTAACAATTGAATGCCGGCGAGCAAATCAGACGTGTTGACGGCTTTGCCGACCTGCAGCGAGCCGACCTTGACGCCCTGGAGTCGAACAACGTGGCCTTCGGCGCCAATCAGCGGCGAAGCGGGCAGAACGATTCCCTCGGCGTCAACGTAATAGATGTCCTGGCCGTCGCGGATCGAAGCCAGGGGGTGGCGAAGCTGACAGTCGATCTCCAGCCGACCATCGTAACGCTTG
>DAOWAK010000198.1 GCA_030634605.1 Sedimentisphaerales bacterium | reverse complement strand
ATGACAAAATGTAGTTTCCGCAACAGGAACTAGTTACTAAAAATAATGACAGGGACAGGTGAAATGGATAAAGAGAGCGGTTCGGAGAAAAAGCTAGCCAAAGCCAAAAAGACTGCCGAGAAGGTGCAGGCGGCGAAAGAGGTTTCTACTAGCCGCATTATGCTGGAATCGGCGTTGGGGATAATCAAACGCAGTAATCTGCGGGTGCTGTTGTTGTATGTGGACGGGTTGGAGGATCCGACGGAATTGGAGATACTGGATTTTTCGGCTGGGGTGGAGATTATTTTGATTGTGCACAGCGAGGAATCGAAAAAACTGTCGCTGGAGTTCACTGATAAGGTAGTGCAGCTGCCGGCGATTCAGTTGACGCGAACCGGGCAGATCAAGATGGGGGTGATGCTGGCGTTTTCGAAACGGATGCTCAAGCCAAACGATAAGTTTGTTTTTCTGACGGGGCTACCGGGCGGTCAACTGGATACGATGATGATGATGGAAGTTGGGCGGGAATATGAGATGTTTCAATCGGTAGGTCAGCCGCCGTTGACCGAGCACATTCGGCGGGCGGTGTTTGAGCGGGTGTTGAATCTGGCGTTGGAACTGGCTGCTGAAGGACGGGAAGGCAAGCCGCTGGGGGCGATTTTTGTGCTGGGCAGCAGCAAAGAAGTGCAGGAGCACACGCAGCAGAATATCATTAATCCGTTTAGAGGTTATCCGGAAAGCGAACGCAACATTATGGATTCGCGGATGAAGGAAACGGTCAAGGAGTTCGCCAGTATTGACGGTGCGTTTGTGATAAAGGGAACCGGGACCATTGTTTCGGCGGGAACTTATCTTCAGGCTAAGTTGATGCCGGAAGAACTGCCCCAGGGATTGGGTGCCCGACACGCGGCGGCGGCGGCGATAACCGCGGCGACGAAAAGCATAGCGATTACCATCAGCGAATCGACCGGGACGGTGCGGATCTGGCGGCAGGGTCAGTTGATTACGGAAATCGAAAAAGCCAAACGCACCAGCAGCGAAGTGGCGGGGGCAGAACCGAAAAAAGGTTAAATATACCGATCACAAATGAAAACACCATGGCAAACTGTTTGGAGATGGCACAGGTACAAGTGACATTGCAACTCAAAGACCGCCGCTAGCCTAACTGTCGCATTGAAAAGGAGTTAGGCATTCACCGAATAACTGGAAATCAAGAAACAAGGCCGCATAACCGCTAGAAATAATTCTCGCACATCAACTCAATCCTCCACAATCTGCTTGACCGGTACAAACAGCTTCGATATACTTGCCAAAATTCTGTATAGCTGTCGCAAATCCGTTTCGAGAATGGGATTATGTGATTTATTCCAAAGCGGCTATTGACTGAATAAAACTTAGTGCCTTATTAGGTAAATACTTATGATTATAGATTGCCACAGCCACATTTGGCCCTCTCGTTCTTGTCTGGGTCAGGCTCAGAAATTTTCCTGTCTTGCTGCGGCTTGCGAGGACAAATCCACCAGCGATCGGTTCTTTTCCGCGTCGGAATCTGCCGATGCTACCTTTATTCTCGGCTTTGTCAGCCGCCATCTAAATGCCGAAATTCCCAACAGTTTCATCAAGTCCCAACTTGCTTCTCAGCCCCGTCGATTGTTCGGCTTTGCCGGGATTGATCCGGTTGACAGGGACGCTCCCGCAGAAATCCGCAGACTTCACGACGAGGATGGTTTTGTCGGTTTCACTCTGAGCCCCGCCTGTCAGGCTTTTCATCCCTGCGACACCCGTGCCCTGGCCCTTTACGAGGTCGCCCAGGAGTTGTCCATGCCCGTTTACTTTCTCAACGGCATGGCACTGCCGCAAAACGCTTTCCTCGAATTTGCTCAGCCGGATGCCCTCGATGAAATCGGCCGTGATTTCCCTGATCTTAAAATCGTAATCTCCCATCTGGGTTACCCCCGTGTCGAACAGACCATCGCCATGTTAGCCAAGCACCCCAATATTTTTGCCGACGTGGCGGGCTTGACGAGACGTCCTTTAACTGCCTACCGCAGCTTGACCCTGGCTTATGAAAGTGGCGTAATCGAAAAACTACTTTTCGGCACCGATTCTCCCTGTTACAGCCTCAAAGACACCGTCGAAGCTCTCTATTATCTCAACAAAATCACCCTCGATTCTGTTTTGCCGGTCGTGCCCCGCGAACAGCTCCGCAGTATTATCGAGCGTAACAGCCTTGCCTTGCTGGGTTTGAAATCCATCGAGTCAACCAGTGTTCCTGATGACGATCAATCCAACCCATCCACTTACTCTGCTGAGTCTGACGTTCCAGCCGATCCAGCCGAGCATCCAGAATCAGTCGATGCTGCCGATGATTCATCTGTCGATGGTGATTCCGCTGTAAATCCGGATGATAGCATCAAAAAAACCGATAGTGAAACCCGTCAGCCTTAAACCTACATAAATATTTTCGAGCCTGTTTCATGAACATACAAAATTATTACCCCAGGCGGATTATTCTTGCGACATCTTCAACTTCACATACTACTTATCCGGATTCCGGACCACCACCCAATCCCCCGGTTTTGCCTGATAAACCACACTCTGTCGCTTGCCGCCTGATGCTGTTGTTGATTCTGTTCTGCACCTCATCGATGATTAATGTCGGCTGTTCCTCAAACTATAACGGCTTGCTGCAGTTCGACGTAACCGCTCCAAACAGCAAGGTTCTTCAACAACCGTTCAGCCAGGCGTATTGCCGCTTCGACAACCGCGGCCTGGCCAACATTGTCATACTCCATAGCGAAGGTCCCGTCCGACAGACCATTATCCTGAACACCTTCTGGAACGCTGACAAGGCTCTTACCTCAGTTTCACCCAGTTCAACCAATGCCAACATTGACTATCTCATCGAATATCAGGACCAGATTGCCCTCTATCGCGGGGCGGGTTTCGTAATGCTCGAAGGCGATCCATCTGACCGGAAAATCAAAATCAACCTGCTTTCTTCCAATCTCAGCCTGGAACAGCAAACTATCAGCTACAAACCACCATTCATCAAAATTAAAATATCCGGCAAAGCAACAGCGTTAAATGACCCCTCTCTAACGCAACAGCTTATGTCGATGTTCATTCAAAAAGCCGAAAGCATAATGCGTTAAAATTCCTGAAAACCAAAAAAAATCACCAATAAACTTTTGCTTTACGTCTGAAAACCAACCACATCATGAACAAATTGAACAATGGTCGTGAAAACTGGGGCTCCCGGGCGGGATTCATCCTCGCTGCCATTGGTTCAGCTGTCGGACTCGGCAACGTCTGGCGGTTCCCTCACGAATGCTACAGCAACGGCGGATCTGCCTTTCTCATTCCTTACATCGTTGCGATGGTCGTCATCGGTCTGCCCCTGCTGATTATGGAATTTTCCCTGGGCCACTTCACCCAGCACGCCGCTCCCAACGCTTTCAAGCACGTCGGCCGCAAGTGGGAATTTGTCGGTTGGTGGCCCATTGTGCTCAGCTTTGTCATCGTTACCTATTACGCAGCCGTGCTCGGTTGGAGCCTGAATTATCTCATCTTCAGCTTTTCCGATCCACTGCCCTGGGCTTCACCCGAAGTTGCTCAACAGGCATCCCAGGCCGGAAAAGCCGCCACCGATTATTTCTTTCACGATGAATATTTACAATTTTCTAACGCTTTCAAATTAGACTCGTTACGCTGGCCCATTGTTTTTGCCCTGGCTGTTGTCTGGACGCTGATGTTCCTGTGCATTTTCAAAGGCGTAAAACTGGTCAGCAAGATCGTGCTCTGGACCGTACCCATTCCCTGGCTGAT
>DAOWAK010000147.1 GCA_030634605.1 Sedimentisphaerales bacterium | reverse complement strand
GAAAGGAATCCGGATCCCCTGATAAAGAGCAGAAAGCCTCAGCCGCCCAGACAATGGGGCCTAATGCGGAGATGATGAAAAAGTTTCAGGATCCAAAGTTTCAGGTCCGGATGAAAAAAGCCCGTCAGGAAGGTCGGCTGGAAGCATTTCTTAAAGAAGAAGGGCTAAAATTGCCACCGGAGATGCTCGAAGCAATGAAGAAAATGTCGCCGGGTGGTTCAGAGGCGGCGAGTGGACCACAAATAAGCGTGGCGCCCGGTGGAAAGGGTGGTCGCGGCGGAGCACCCAGGGAAGGTCGAGCCCAGGGACAAGGCAACAGGCGTGGCGGAGGTTCCGGAAGGTAATCGCCAACAGGAACCAATTGTTCCACGTGAATCAACCACAGACCCTAACAACTTATTCGTAATAAACCAGGATTGAAAATGGCAATCGTTGAGATTGAAAAATTATCCAAGAACTATCAGATGGGCCGATTGAATGTCGCGGCGTTACGTGATGTGAATCTGACATTCGAAAAAGGCCAATATATAGCTATCATGGGTCCCAGTGGTTCGGGTAAATCGACGCTGCTTAACCTGCTGGGTTGTCTGGATCGGCCCTCCGGCGGATGCTACCGTCTGGGCAACGACGACGTAGCGAAAATGGAAGATGATGAACTTTCGAAGATCAGGGGGCAACGCATCGGCTTTATTTTTCAATCTTACAACCTGATTGCTCAATTAAATGTTGTCGAAAACATAGAAGTGCCTATGTATTATCAGGGCGTCTCCGCCCGGAAAAGTTCTGAGCGAGCAAAAGAACTGGCGGAGCTGGTTGGTCTGGGCGATCGGATTGACCATCGACCGTCCGAACTGAGCGGCGGTCAGCAGCAGCGGGTTGCCATTGCGCGTGCTTTGGCTAATGACCCACTGATTCTTCTGGCTGACGAACCGACCGGAAACCTTGACACCCAAAGCGGCGGTGAAATTCTGCATCTGCTGGACGACCTCAATAATCAGGGTAAAACTCTAATCGTGGTTACCCATGACGCCCAGGTTGCTAAAAGAGCCGAACTGGTTATCCATTTGCTGGATGGAACCGTCGAACGCATTGAACACAACGGCAAAGGAAATTAACGAGAAGATTCATGAACTGGTATCGGTTTAGACAAACTATTAAACTTGGAGCCAAGAGCCTGTGGATGCATCGGTTGCGCTCGACGCTTACGGCTTTGGGGATAATCTTCGGGGTATGTTCGGTTATCGCCATGTTGGCTATCGGTGAAGGTGCCTCACAAGAAGCCCAGGATCAAATTGCCCGACTGGGCAGCCGTAATATTATCATCAAGACCATCAAACCACCGGAGGAAGAGCGGCCCGACGCTCAGGGTTCCCAGATGAAGGAGCACGGCCTGACTTATGCCGATGCTGAGCAGTTCAAGCACACGATTCCCGACATCCAGGTAGTGGTACCTCAACGCCGACTGATGCAGGAAGCGTGGTATCTTAACCGTAAGATCGCCATCGAGGTTATCGGCACCATTCCCTGGTACACGGAAATTGCCCCTGTTGACCTGTATCAGGGACGTTTTCTGAATAGTGCCGACCTGAACTACCGCCAGAAAGTTTGTATTATCGACGAGGAAATTTTTAACAAGCTTTTTTTGTTTGATGATCCTCTCGGTGCGGATATCAAAATCAGCGGCGATTTCTACCGGGTAATAGGTGTCGCCAGCAAGTTGGAGTCGGCTGCGGAAAATGGCGGTTCTGAGGCGGACTCATCCGGGCAAATCAGCGGGGTAGCCGGGAATGTTTATATTCCGCTTACTACGGCCAAACAGCGTTTCGGCGAGATCAATCTGCAAATCGGCACCAGCGGACAGAACGTGGAAAAAGTTGAGCTGCAGCAAATTACCGTCCAGGTCAAAAAAACAGAGCAGGTGCTGCCCACAGTCGAAATTCTGAATAATCTGCTAAGTCGTTCGCACAAAAAAAAGGATTACCAGATTGTGGTTCCGCTGGAATTGCTGCGCCAGGCGGCCCAGACCAAGAAAATTTTCAGTATTGTGCTAGGTTCGATCGCAGCCATCTCGCTGCTGGTCGGCGGGATCGGGATTATGAATATCATGCTCGCCACGGTCAGCGAACGTACTCGCGAAATTGGTATCCGCCGGGCTTTGGGTGCCAAGCGACGGGATATCATCTTCCAGTTTCTTTCTGAGACCGTGATGCTTACCATGGCAGGGGGGCTGCTCGGTATCGTGCTGGGTTCGTTGATTCCATTTCTGGTAACGTACTGGGCTCACATGCCCACTGTCGTAACGGGCAGTTCTCTGATTTTGTCGTTCGGAATCTCAGCTACGATTGGGATAACCTTTGGACTCTACCCGGCCTATCGCGCTGCCCACATGGATCCTATCGAATCGCTGCGTCACGAATAATACTGCCGTAATCAGCCCCACCACATTTCCCGGCGCTTTGATTCCTTTGCCTTGCGGAAATTGTGAAAAGACGTTATCCTTGCGCGGAAACTGAAAACAAAAAACAGCCCAGAAATATTAGAAACAAAATTGGAACCATGACTCCCAAAGAAATTGTCAAACGAACCATACGCTTTGAAAGTCCACCCCGGCTGGCTTACGAGTTGCCGCCGGAATATGCCAATGATTTTCACTGGGTTGGGCCTGATCCATACCCTGATCATCGGCCTTTGCGCGGCAAAGATGAATGGGGGGCCCTCTGGCAGAACATCGGCAACTCCAATCACGGCGAAGTTAAAAAGTACCCACTGGAAGACTGGAAGGATTTTGATAATCTAAAAATCCCTGACATCAACGATCCGCAGCGCTGGATGGTTCTTGATAATGCCCGCGCAGCAGCAGGTGACAAATTCCTTATCGGCTTCGGAATGTCAATCTACGAGCGTGTTCATTTTATCCGCGGACTGGAAAACACCTGGATTGACATCAAGAGAAATCCCGATCAGCTTATCCAACTCGTAGAAATTCTTACCGAGATGAACCTTGCTGCAATCGAACATTACGCTGGAGCCAATTGCGACGGGCTGTTTCTGCTTGATGACTGGGGATTGCAGGATCGGTTGATAATTTCGCCGGAGAGTTTCAGGAAAATCTGGAAGCCGGCTTACGCAAAAATCTTCCAGGCTGCCCACCAAGCCGACATGCACACTTTTCTGCACAGCTGCGGCAACATAATCGACATCATGGACGATCTCATCGAAATCGGCCTGGACGTTATCCAGATGGACCAGCAGCAGAATATGGGGCTTGAATTGCTCGGTGCGCGCTTTGGCGGCCGCATTACGTTTTTTAATCCCGTTGATATCCAGACCGTTATGGTTGATGGTTCATTGGAGGACATCCGCAATTACTGCCACGAAATGAAACATCACCTCAGTCGCGACAACGGCGGCTTCGTCCCCCGCTGGTATTCCGATCCTAAAGGCGCCGGTCATCGCGACGAAGCCGTCCAGGCTATGTGCGAAGAATTCATTAATATCGGCGGAAAACCGGATTGAGGTAGCTTTCCCGCATTTTCCAGTTTTGCAGGACGTTCTTTTTGGATATAATATCCTAAAATATTGCCCCTGTTGCAGGGGGAACTAACGTAGGAAATTATAGGAAATTAAAAACAGGAAATATTGTTGGCAAGGGATATTTGGGTATGGAAAAAATTTTCCTGGAACGTTTTTACATTATTCTGTTGATCTTTCATATGCTCGTTACTATCGTTCTGGCCGGCAGCATGACCCACAATTTTTTTGTCGTGATCGGTTACCTACGCGGAAAATTCAACCGAAATAAACTTGAACTGAAGTTTCTCAAAGTTTCCGTATGGTGTTATAGCATTGTCTATATATTAGGAACTCTGATCTACCCAACCTTTCGCATTCGGGTTCGTCATGAATATTTTGATGAACAACTTCCCTGGGCTACCGGATTGTTCGAAGTTAAAGAACACTGGGCAGCTTTGGGGATGGCTTTTATTGTTGCCCTCTATTTCTTACGTAAAAGTTTCAATCCCGCCGAGGACAAACAAAAACTCTTTCTCTACGTCCCGCTGTGCTTTATCCTGAACATCAGTTTGTGGTACATCGTTATCGTCAGTTGCTTCCTGACCATTTTAAAAGGTTCCTGACTATGAAAAAATCCGATCTGACTTACGTTCTCACCGCGGTCTTCACCAGTGCCGTTGGTTTTTTCTACTGCGGCAACAGGTGGTGGAATATCAATATACCCCGTTATTACCCCCTTGAACACACCTGGAAAATGGTCAAGGAAAAAGGCGTTCCTTCGCAGAGTTGGTACGGCATGCAAATTTTTGCTTTTGCCGCCGCGGCGGCACTGACTTTGCTGGTGTATTTCGCCCTGAAATTCCTGTACTCAAAAAATCCAGACAAATCACTTTCTCCGACCGCTCACAAAATCATCGGTCTGGCTGCGGTCGGTGTCATCGTTTTTTGCATGGGTTACATACTCAAATTCGAATTCTCCAAATGGGGAATCTTTACCGAAATCAAAAACGGCTGCAGCTGTCAACCCTGAGCCGATGTCGGCCCAAGCCAAAGCATTTTTTAAAGGAGTAATTAAATCGTATAGGAATTTGTAT
>DAOWAK010000044.1 GCA_030634605.1 Sedimentisphaerales bacterium | reverse complement strand
ATTTACGAAACACATATAATGCAACCTGCGTGCCAGAAAGATGGTTAGAAGCACAAAAAACATAAGTCGTCTTATAATAAGGCTTTATACTTGTTGCCAAAAGCCGTTTATCTTGTAATAGTGTATCTCTGAAATGAGACACTTTAGGCGTTTAATATAAAAAATGGTATAATTTCATAGCCGAAATCCCGCTTTATTCGTTTTATAAGTGATAATCCATACAATCGTTAGATGTGTATCGGACCTTATAATGTATCAAAACTTATTAATGAGACACTGTCCAGGAAATCAAAGCCTGGAAAAATGGGCTTAATGGCCTATTATTTCATTTTTCAGGGGTTTTTGTAACGACAGGGCAAGTATTAATAGTGTGGCATTAATATAATATGTCTCATTAACGTGATACAATATCGCCCCTGCTTAAAGAAACGGAGATAAAACTTAATTTTGTAAACCATGGCCTAATAACGATTTGTAAATAATTTACAAAAAAAGGTTCCCTCTGGTACACACTTTGCGGATTGGAATAACGGCGACCATAGCTTCACCGACGGAGGTGGTATGTGATGGAAAGAAAATGTAACAGAAATCTAAGGAAAGCTCTGATCCTGGCGGAGGAGCTTTTAAAGCTGGCCGATAAGGGCGATCTGGCTCGCAAGGATGTTGGCTGTGGCGTGCTGTACGGCACCATGCGCGATTGCGGCTACAAGATCCGCACCTTGGTCCAGGCGGAACAGCAGGTCCACCAGGAGCGTAGATCGGCCACGCAGCAGCCGGACACTAATCCGGTGTTCGGACATGCCTAAATGGAGACTGATTAATTATGTGGGATTATACCGAGACACTAAAAGACCATTTTTTCAATCCCCGCAATGCCGGGGTAATAGAAAATCCTGATGCGGTGGGGGAAGTGGGTTCGCTGGCCTGCGGAGACGCGTTGCGTTTGATGTTCAATCTTTCTGACAACGGCACGATCAGCGATGTGAAATTTCAAACCTTTGGCTGCGGCAGCGCCATTGCCTCTGCTTCGGCACTTACCGAGTTGATCAAGGGCAAAACCCTCGCCGAAGCCGAGGAAATTACTAACCAGGACATCGTGGAATTTCTGGGCGGCCTGCCGGAACAGAAAATGCATTGTTCGGTAATGGGCCGCGAAGCTCTGGAAGCAGCAATTGATAATTACCGCACCGGATCTACCGAAAAACATGAGCTTGAAGGCAACGTGGTTTGTACCTGTTTTGGCGTTACCGACGAAGAAATCAAGCGAGTAGCTCAGGAAAATAACCTCAAAACGGTAGAGCAGGTTACTAATTATTGCAAAGCCGGGGGCGGTTGCGGTGGCTGCCGTGGAGATATTGAAGAAATCCTGCAGCAGCTTCAAAGAGAAATCCCCCAACCAACCGCTGATCAGGATGACAAAACAATAAAACAAAAAAGTCGATCCATGACCAACATCGAGAAGATCAAGCTGATCCAGCAAACCCTGGATCAACAGGTTCGCCCGGCCTTGCAAGCCGACGGCGGGGACATCGAGTTGATCGATGTTGTGGAAAATCGGGTGATTGTTGCGATGCGGGGGATGTGTGCCCATTGCCAGGTGTCGGAATTTACCTTGGCCGAAGTGGTTCGAGCCAAGCTGCATGAGTTTGTCAGCGACGAACTAATAGTGGAAGAGCTCAAGACATGAAAAATGTTTATTTAGACAACAACGCGACCACTCGCATGGCTGACGAGGTACTTAACGAGATGATGCCGTTTCTGACGGAGCGCTACGGCAATCCTTCCAGCATGCATACTTTTGGCGGAGAGAATCGCCATAATGTGGACCGGGCACGACAACAGGTGGCCGATCTGCTGGGTTGTTATGCCGACGAGATAATTTTCACAGGCTGCGGCACGGAAAGCGACAACACCGCCATCCGCGGCATCGCCCATCTCGATAATAAAAAACGACACATCATCACTACCCGGGTAGAGCACCCCGCGGTTCGCACCACCTGTCGCCAGTTACAGCGGGAGGGTTTTCGGCTGACAGAATTGTCGGTGGACGAAAAAGGGCGATTGAACCTGGACGAACTGCGCCAGGCACTTACCGATGATACCGCTTTGGTTACCGTGATGTTTGCCAACAACGAATCAGGGGTAATCTTCCCGCTGGAGCAGATCGCCGAGATCGTCAAGGAACACGGAGCTATTTTACACACCGACGCGGTTCAGGTGGTGGGCAAGATTCCTGTCAATTTGTCGAGACTGCCGGTCGATCTGTTGAGCTTTTCCGGACACAAACTGCACGGCCCCAAAGGAGTAGGGGTGCTTTATGTTCGCCGGGGCACTTCTTTACTGCCGTTGCTGCTGGGCGGCCACCAGGAATTCGGCAAACGCGGCGGCACCGAAAATGTTGCCGGAATCGTAGGCCTGGGTAAGGCCTGTGAACTGGCCGGCGCGCATCTGGACGAGGAAAGCGAACGGGTAGGTAAACTGCGCGATCGGCTGGAACAGGGAATAATAAAAAATTGCCCGGACGTAAAAATCAACGGCGATGTAACTGCCCGGCTGCCCAACACTACCAATATCGGCTTCGAATACATAGAAGGCGAAGCGATTCTGCTGATGCTGGACCGTTTGGGGATCGCAGCTTCAAGCGGATCAGCCTGCACCAGCGGATCACTGGAACCTTCACATGTGCTGCGGGCGATGGGGATACCGTTCACGTCGGTGCACGGAGCAACCCGGTTCAGTCTTAGCAGATATAATACCCAAGAGGAAATCGATTATGTAATTCGAGAGATCCCCGCGGTAATAAAAAGGCTGCGGGAATTGTCGATGTTTACACCAAAGGACGCCTCGCCACAGGCGCCTTATGAACGAAAACCGGAAATTGCATTATCACCCGGCCTGGGAGAGAGAGAATCCTGAGAGCTGGCTTTGCGACAAATCTTGTGGGGGACAGAATTGGTTTTCCGGAAGGGATTTTTAGTTGTTAAATAAAAGTGAGCGAATAAAAAATTAGTCTTAGTGTGAAAGGAATAAGCAATGAGTGAACAGAATGGTTCGAAAGTAAAAGTTGGCACTCCGGCACCGGCGATCAAGGGCCAGTCCGTGGTCGGTCAGGAAATAGTAGATTTATCTTATGAGGGTGGCGTTTTAACCGTCGGCGACCAGAAGATCAAGGGTAAATACCTCGTGCTGTTCTTCTATCCGCTGGACTTTACCTTTGTCTGCCCGACAGAGATTCTGGCGTTCCAGGAAAAACTCTCCGCGTTCAAAAAAATCGGCGCCGAGGTAATCGGTGTTTCGGTTGACAGCCCCTTTACCCACCTGGCCTGGAAAAACACCCCGCGTAACAAAGGTGGCCTGGGCAATGTGGATTTTCCGCTGCTGGCCGACCTTAACAAACATGGTGCCGGCGATTATGAAGTGCTGATCGAAGGCGGAATCGCAGCCCGCGGCGTGTTTATCATCGACGATAGCGGTGTGCTGCAAAGCATGACGGTCAACAATCTGGGTGTCGGACGCAATGTGGACGAGTTGTTGCGGTTAATCGAAGGTTTCAAGTTTGTCGCCGAACATGGCGAAGTCTGCCCAGCCAACTGGACACCCGGAGACGACACCATCAAGCCCACCCCCGATGATTCTCAAGAATATTTCGCCAAAGTAAAATAAAAGTAACCGTTTACAAAAATAACTTCCCCCAAAAAGCCCCCTCCGCCAGGAGGGGGTTAAAGTCTTCCCCCAAAAAGCCCCCTCCGCCAGGAGGGGGTTAAAGTCGGGTGGCATGCTTACGCCCGTCTTCGGGTTTAAGCATGGTATTTAGCCCCCGGTTTTACCGGGGGTTGCATCTTGGTTACCGTAAACACTTAAAAATTTTCTTTCCGAAGATTTCGCAGCTGCTGCTGGGCCTGCTTTTTTATTGCAGGCATAAGGCGCTGGATAAGCTGCTGCCGTTGGGGATACATTTGTCTTTGTAAATTCAAAAAAGCTTCTTCATTGTCCAGAGCTTTTTGCAGATTTGCAATGGCTTGCTCACGCCAGTTTTCCAGTTGCAGCAGCGGACCGTAAGTTATCAGTAAATCAGCATGGCGGATGAGCATTTCAGCTTTAACCGGATAACACACCAGAGCTTTTCGGGAATTTACCAGGGCCTCACGGGCAAAATCTTGTTCCCGCTCACCACCTTTTCCGGCAGCGGATACATATAGTTCGCTCAGAAACTTATAGCTGTTGTGATCAGCATGGCTACGCTTAATCAATTCTTCAAGAGTATCCCGGGTTTGTTCGAAATAGCGCTCATCGTTGCAATTCGAGTTCAGCCACAGCAGCATGGAAATTTTACTGCTGAGATATGCCGGCTCCGGATTGAGCGCGTCCGTTTCCGCCGACAGGTTAGCTCGGTCGCGCGCCTGCTCCAAAAGTTGGATCCATCTGGCTTCAGATTCCGGACCAGTGCTTCCAATTGGATAAGCAGGATATTTTCCAACTGATTCCGCTCTCAGATTTGCCTGCCGGATAAAGTTTTCCGCCTGCCCAAGCTGGTTCTGAGATCGACAGATCGGCACGACAATTTTTAACAGCATTACACTGAAAATTACCACACCCGCCATAACCATCAACAATCTAACCACTTTTTTGCCACCCAATTGCAGAGAAGCTCCCGGTTGGTTTTTCTGACGAATTGCCAGAACTAGTCCGATCAAAGCAAAAAACAATGTCCCCACACCCGGCTGAAAAATCGCAAAGTCAATACTGTTATGCAGCAAAAATCCCAGGATCCCACAACTCAGTATCAAAACTGTAATGCCGGAACGAATTTTATTTTTCGTCTCAGCATGGTTTTGAACTGTTGAACGAGCGGTTCCGAGCGTGCCCGGAAGAACCGCACTCAATACAAAGGCGCCCAGCCAAATCGCCCCCGGCATAACATAAGAGATGATATAAACGCTGCGGCGATTGATCTCGCTGACTCCTACGAATTTACTGACCGCCAGCCTGATCGAAACAATGCCGATCAAAACCAACATCGCCCAAACAGTAATTACCAATGGTAACGACGCGGATTTTGGTGTGATGGTGAGATTTTGTTGATAATCAGTCGAACCCGTTTGAGGCCGTGTCAAGCGAAAACAAATAGCCAACATTGCGACCACCAGACCAATTAACGCAAACAATCCCCACTGACTCCATAAAGCAAGAACAAAACAGTGAGGATCAGCCACAACTTCCGGCGACGCCGCATCAATATAGTGACGATAGTAAGCGGCAAAATTTTCAGCTCCGACTCCGCGGAACCAGTGATCGGCTATCATCTGGCCGGCACCCTGCCAGTATTGCCAACGCACCCACATGGAAAGACTCGGCAATCGACCATGTTTCATCCCGTGCAGTGCTATTGCTGTGATGGTCAGAGCGATAAGAACAACAGCTCCGGCAATAACCGCTTTTCGGTGTTTACCGAAAAATTTCCGTCCGAACCATAACACACCCGCCAGTCCCAAAGCGAATAACCAGCCGACAATGCCTCCCTTGCTGCGGATAATAAAAAGCGCCGAAATCTGTAACAAAATAAACACTACTAAGGCAAAAGCGGACAGCCATTGCCACTGAGTCATTTTGCGTCTGCAGCCGTCCAGCAACAAAGCCGCACTGGACATGATCGATAGAATAAAAAACGCCGCCACCGTGTTGCTGATGATAAAAAAACCACCAATGTCGCCGCTGGCAACCCGTCCGGCGAAACTGGCTGCTTCGTAACTGCCCGGTTCAATCCCCTGGGCCGCCAGAACTGCGTTAGGATTCCTCGCGAAATCTTCCATCATAGCCGGCATGTCGTAAACATATTGCTCCAGACATCGATAGGCCACCGTAACTCCGGTAGCCACCACCACGCAAAGCAGCAATCGCTGTTTGGCCGAGCTGTTAAGTAACTGCACCAGCAGCATCGCCAGGACCATCTGACTGAGCAGCCCCCAACTGGCCACCAGCGCCTTGTGTTGATTGGCAGCCGCCATGGTCGAAATCACCGTCGCAGCTGACAGCAATCCCAGCGGAATAACCAGAGAAGTCTTGCGCCAACCAAGCGGCCCCTGCGACAAATGACAGACCAGCCAGACCAGACCAGCCAGCCAAATCAGTCCGGAAAAAACCACCATGCTGACGGTCTCACCTTGGGCGATATCAACATTTACCGCCGAACCGGTCAGCAGACGATTACAAGGAAACGCTTCGTTGATCTGACAGCGACCGGCTATCAACACCGCACAAAAAATCAGCAGCGCCATATCAACCCAGCGAATCCATAACTTTCCAGTTATTTCGTTATTTTGCAGTTGACTTGTCATGTTTAAGTAAGATCAGAGCATCTTTCGTAACTGTTCACAAAAATAAATAACTCTTACTAAAAAGCCCCCAGCCGCAAGGCGGGGGAAACTTGCCCTGAAAGGGCCAAATAATCTCACTAAAAAGCCCCCAGCCGCAAGGCGAGGGAAACTTGCCCTGAAAGGGCCAAATAATCTCACTAAAAAGCCCCCAGCCGCAAGGCGAGGGAAACTTGCCCTGAAAAGGCCAAATAATCTCACTAAAAAGCCCCCAGTCGCAAGGCGGGGGAAACTTGCCCTGAAAGGGCAAAATAATCCGCGTTCATCGGCGTCTATCGGCGGTTTCATCTTGATTACCGTGAACACTTACCATTTTTCAAAATAAATTTTTATTTGCGGTGACATTCAGTTTTTGTCCGGCTGTTCCAAAATCGCAATAATCAGCACTATTAGAACCGTCTGGATAAAAACCAGAATGGCACCGGTTTGCGAAAGCTGATGGAGAAAAGTCGCTCCCAAACCGCACCCAGCCGTAGCCAGGTAAATAGTCAAAACCGCCTGACGGTGCGACATGCCCCGCTTGACCAGCCGATGGGAAAAATGCTGTTTATCACCCACAAAGGGACTCACGCCCTGCGAAAGACGCAGCAGCGTAACACTGACAAAATCGTAAAGCGGCACCGCCAGCACCACCACCGGCACAAACGCCGAATACCACAGGCCGCTTTGAGTGGACTCGTGATAATAAGTAGTCCGAATCGTAGCCACCGCGATCAGCATCCCCACCAATAAACTTCCGGAATCGCCCATAAAAATTCTGGCCGGGGCAAAGTTGAAAACCAGAAAACCCGCCAACGCCCCAATCAACAACGCCAGCAATCCACCCACAAAAACCTGACCACTGCTCAGTGCCGCCGAGAGAATTATTATCGCACAAATCACCGCAATCCCCGCCGATAATCCGTCCATGTTATCCAGAAAATTAAACGCGTTGATAATCACCACTATCCACACCATCGACAGCAACGTGGTAATTATCGCGTTCGGAATAAAAAAGCTGAACCGCATCCCGCCAATCGTCGTCAGTAGAGCAGCGACCGTCAACTGAACCACCAACTTAATCCAGGGACCCAACGCTTTTTTGTCATCGATCAGCCCCATCACATGCAAAAGTACCCCCGCCAGCACCAGCACACCTGCCATAGGCGCCCGGTGAGACAAGCCCGCAGTGTGCTGAGCAATTTCCTCCGGCAGCCAGGCCGGACAACCGAACCTGTCGCACCATAAAGCAAAACCGGTAACTGCCATAATCGGAGCCATCGTAATCCAGAAAACCACAATCCCCCCACCCAGCGGGATAGGGTTGGCATGGATTTTCCGCTTGCCCGGCTGATCGACAAAATCCAGCTTCAACGCCCAGCCGCGAACCAGCATGGTCATGACCACCGAACCCACAAACGCCGCAACTATCAGAACTGCTATGTATTTGGTTTCTGCGATGATCGCTGCTCCTGTAATTTTTCGCGCGCCGCGCTTAAAAATTCATCATATTT
>DAOWAK010000164.1 GCA_030634605.1 Sedimentisphaerales bacterium | reverse complement strand
TAAGAGAGCAGTTCGTTGAGTCCGTAAACTACAAACCGGGCCCGACGGCGGATTTCAGTATCAGCCAGCGCCTTGACGATGATCTCCGGCCCGATCCCTGCCGGATCGCCCATCGTAATGCCGATAATCGGTTTGTTATTTCCGGGTATTGCCATTTTTCTCTAATTTCTCACTTGGATTTCAATTCTTTCAGCTTTTTATTGCTGATTCAGCTACTGCTCATAATTTCTATAAACGAACAAGCGGCTTGCCCTGGATCAGAACAGCCGCCTTAGAACACCATTACATTATATCACGGTCGGGGGTTCAGGAAAACCCCTGCTCTCGTAATTTTTCCAGGGTAATACCTTCCTTTTTTCCTCCGCTTAGCATCTCATCCAGGCGCTTATTGATCCATTTGCTTACAATATCAACTTCCAGATTCATCCGTTCGTTAATTTTTCGCTGTTTGAGATTCGTCTGTTCCAGAGTCGTTGGGATCAGGCTCACACTGAATTTATCCGGCAAAGCTTCCACGATTGTCAGGCTGACTCCGTCAATCGCCACCGAGCCTTTGCCGATCATCATCCTCATCAAAGCAGGATCAGCGGTGATCCACATTATCCATTGCGAGCCGGTTTGGTCGATTTTTTCCACTGTTCCCACGCCGTCCACATGCCCCTGGACGATGTGCCCGCCGAACCGTCCGTCAGTCGCCATGGCCCGCTCCAGATTAACCGCTTCACCGCTGCGCAGTTGTGCCAGAGTGCTGACCTTGACCGTCTCCGCCATGACATCGAACACCGCTTCAAAACCGCGTAATTCACTGATCGTCAAGCAGACCCCGTTGACGCAGATACTGTCGCCCAAACCGGTACCATCAGCCAGGCTGCCCAGCGGCACTACCAACCGGCGACCGTTTGCCGTGGCAACGTTCGTTTTAATCGGCTGAACTGTTTCAACTAATCCGGTAAACAATTCACCATCTCACAATAACACTAAAGTCAATCTATTTAAAAGTTTTTGCCGGCTCAGAATTATTTTGTTTCTGCATCTGAATCTTTTGTTCCGCTGATCCCGCCCGAAACAATAAACGCCATTACGTCAGAGCTATCCGCGTCGATGGGCTTTACCTGTTCACGTGGAACAATCAGCAAACTGCCGGCGAAATTGTAACTTTGCGGGAAATAAACCGCTACTTCATTTTTCAGACCCAGAAATTCCATCGATTTACGGGTGATGAACCCCACCGCCTTGGCCTGGCTGCCCTCTATCAGAGTAACCAGGACCGGCTGATTGAATTTCTTTTTCTCCCCGACAAAAGCTCCCACCAGGTCTTTAACTGATGAATACAACAGCTTAATCAACGGCAGCCGGGCGAAAAGCTTCTCCACCAACTGCATCAGCGGACGGGTGATGAACATGCTGCTTAAGAATCCAACCACCATGATAACCATGATCAGAATCACCACTCCCACCCCGGTTACCCACCACTGCGGCTCGGTTGACTGGTTGCCAATGGCGGCGATCAACTGCTGTATTCCGCCGTCAATGGCGGTAAACACCCAGTAAACGACATAGGTCGTCGCTACCAGCGGCACCAGAAACAACAAACCTCTGACAAAATAAGTAGCCGGCTTTTTCATTAACAGCACCTCAGCAGGATAGCTCCAGACAGAAATCCGTCACCATTTTACTTTTTTTCAGCTATGGGTGTTACGCCCTCGCGTTGCGACATGGGCACATATTGGAGTTCCTTGTTGCCGGTATAAACCTGTCGCGGTCGGGCAATTTTCATATTTTCGGCTTCGTGTACTTCCCGCCAGTGAGCGATCCAGCCTGGTAGGCGACCCATCGCAAACATTACCGTAAACATATTCGTCGGAATTCCTATCGCCCGCAATATCATGCCGCTGTAGAAATCCACATTCGGATAAAGCTTACGCTCAACAAAGTAGGAATCTTTCAATGCCAACTCTTCCAACTCCAGGGCAATATTCAGCAGGGGATCGTGATGGTCAAGTTTATTAAACAGTTTTTCACAGGCGCCCTTCAATATCCGGGCCCGTGGATCGTGGTTTTTGTACACCCGATGACCAAAACCCATCAACCGGAAATCACTTTTCGGATCCTTGGCCATCTCGACACATTTTTTGGCATTCAATCCGCCGTCGTGTATTTTCTGAAGCATCTTGATCACTGCCATGTTCGCGCCGCCGTGCAGTCGTCCCCAAAGCGCGCAAACCCCGGCTGATACCGATGAAAAGAGATTGGCACCGGCCGATGCTACCATCCGAACGGTTGTGGTGCTGCAGTTCTGTTCGTGATCGGCGTGCAGCATTAATATCATGTCCAGAGCCTTGGCTACTTCCGGCATGGCTTCGTAATGTTGGTGAGGCAGTGAAAACATCATGTGCAAAAAGTTCGATACATAACGCAGGTTAGGATCCGGATAAATAAACGGTTCCCCAAGGGACATTTTGTATGAAAACGCTGCTATGGTGCGGATTTTGCTGATCAGGCGTGCCGCCAACACTTCCAGTTTCTGTTCCGGCCCCATTTCATCTTCACCTTCAATTTTACCCAGGTCGCGATGATAACACCCCAGGGCGTTAATCATCGCCGACAGCATAGCCATGGGATGGGCACTCGACGGGAATCCTTCAAAGTGACTCTTGAGATTCTCATGGATAAGGGCGTTATCAGTCAGCAAATCGGAAAAATGCCGCCTCTCCTGAGCGGTGGGAATCTTGCCCCAGATGAGTAGATGGGCAACTTCGATAAAATCGCTTCCTTCAGCCAATTGCTCGATCGGAATCCCATGATAACGCATTATCCCTTTTTCGCCGTCGATGTAGGTGATTTTGCTGTCACAGGATGCGGTGTTGCCAAAGCCCGGATCATACGCAACGCAGCCGGTCTGGTCCCGAAGTTTCAAAATGTCGATGGCTTTTTCGCCTTCAGTTCCGGTGATTATTGGCAAATTACATTCTTTATCATTGATTTTCAGTATTGCATTCTCAGTCACGATCTAACTCCTAACTTCCTGATATATAGATACATACATTTCTTCAGCCACCGACTGGTCCCTGGCGTCCCGCCCCGCTTCGCAGTCATCGACGTGCCGGATTCTGCCGAAACGACAGCACATCTTAGCAGAAATCTACCTTTGTGGCAACTGTCCATCGTTGGATAGGTCCAACCAATTCCTGACAGACAAAAAAATTACCCCGAAATAACCACAAAACCCCCTTAATCCACCCTGAAGCCGACAAAAAATGAACTGGGGAACAGGGATTCGAACCCCAACTAAGTGAGCCAGAGTCACTCGTGCTACCGTTACACTATTCCCCAATAGCTTTATTCACAATACTTTAACAACCAGCTGCCGGAACTTTTTGCTCCCGCGTGTCCCACTTCCAGGCGGGCATAATAGTACATCATCAAATATAACTCAAGAACTTTTATCGCAAAAACATAAAAGTCTCGACAACAGGTATAACAATGGCAGGAAGTTGATCCTGATTTCACAGCACTATCGCTATGGTATTAGTCGGCTTACTGTTTTTTCAGAAATACCAGCGTATCGTCGATGCGTTTTAGAGTTTTTTCCTTACCCAGCAGGGTTAGCGAATCGGCGATGCCGGGGCTGATCGTGCTGCCGGTGATAGCGACCCGTAGCGGCTGAGCAATTTTGCCCATGCCCACCTCGTTTTTCGTACAAAGCTGCTCAATCGCTTCGTGGATAGCAGTTTCGTCCCAGTTTTCAATCTCCGCCAGCACCTCACGGGTCTGGGCCAGCAGTTCAGCCGCGTTGGGTTTTTGCAAAACTTTTTTGACCGCTTTGGGGTCGAATTCGATAACGTCCGTGAAAAGAAAAGCACATTTCTCTTCAATCTGCGCCAGCGTCCGGGCCCCTTCGCTGATTTTCAACATTTGAGCCAGCGTAGCATCGTCCGCAGCAGCAGCCGGGCAGTTATTCACCCGGAGATAGCTTTTAAAATGCCCCAGCAATTTATCCGGCTCGACCATACGCAAGTGCTCCGTATTGAAAGACGCCAGTTTTTTACGGTCGAACAGGCTGTTGGTTTTGTTGAGCCGATTCAGATCGAAAGCCTCGATCAATTCCGCAATCGGCATAATTTCCCGGTTATCCCCCGGATTCCAGCCCAGCAGCGCCACAAAGTTCACCATCGCTTCGGGGATATAGCCGTTCTGGAAAAAATCAATCACGTTAATTTCCGGAAGATGCACCTGCAGAAATTCCGCCATAGCCGAAATATTCGGCTGATCGGGCGAACTTTTCCCCGCGATAAAACTGTCCAGCTGCTCCCGGCTCAAATTCCCCACCGCCGCAATAGTATCCAGATCCGCATCCGCCTGACCTTTTA
>DAOWAK010000181.1 GCA_030634605.1 Sedimentisphaerales bacterium | reverse complement strand
TGGTTCTGTTCAGAAAAAGTTGGTTAAAAGAGAAGAATATTAGACAGGATAACATGATTGACTTGATATAAAATCATGTTTATCAAGGGTTATAATCTATTGCAGTCTTGTTGAAGTTGCTTTTTTATAAAGGATATTGGTGCAATGAACCGCAGCAGCTATGTTGATTTATCTGATGTGTTTTTCTTGGCCAATATTAATTTCTCTGAGTCCTCTGTGTGCTCTGTGGCAAAATTTCTTAAATTAAAAATCCTGAGCATCCTGTTATCCTGTCAAAAAAATTATTTAGATAGACAGGATCATAACAACTAACTTTTTTGGAATTGAACCTTAAAAAATGAAAATCGCCCTGGCACAAATCAATCCAACCGTCGGCGACATCATCGCCAACACCGCCGCGATCAGACAGTTCATCGATCAGGCCGCCCGCGATGGTGCCCAACTGGTCATCTTCCCCGAACTTGCCCTGTCCGGCTACCCGCCCAAAGACCTGCTCCTCAAACCCCAGTTCATCGACGACTGCCAATCCGCCCTGGCTGACCTCGCCCAGTGCTGCACCGATTGCGCCGCTCTGGTCGGATTACCCTGCCGACACCAGGGCCAAACCGGCCGCGACCTGCACAACGCCGTCGCCCTGCTGAACCACCAGAAAATCGAATCCGTTTATTACAAACTGCTGCTGCCCACTTACGATGTTTTCGACGAAAGCCGCTATTTCGAACCGGCCCGCTCCCAGCAAATCGTAAACTTCCACGGCAAAAAGCTCGGCTTGACCATCTGCGAAGACATCTGGGCTCAACCCCACGTCCACAGCCGCGACCTCTACGAAACCAAACCGCTTGCCGACCTTGCCGCCACCGGTGCCGAAATGGTAATCAACGTCTCCGCTTCACCGTTCGTCTTGGGCAAACACGATTTCCGCCGCGAACTCTTCTCCCGCCAGTGTCGCGAATATCAATTGCCTCTGTTTTACGTCAATCAGGTCGGCGGCAACGACGAACTAATCTTCGACGGTAACAGTTGCGCTTTCGACTCGACCGGCACCCTCATCGCCCAGGCCAAAGACTTCACCGAAGACCTGCTCATCATCGACCTCGACAATCCTCCATCCAGCCGCTGTGAATCTCCCCGCCGCGATACCGAATCCATCCAGCAAGCCCTCGTGCTGGGCCTGCGCGATTACGTCCGCAAGTGCGGTTTTAAGACCGTCGTGCTGGGCCTCTCCGGCGGTATCGATTCCGCCGTTACCGCTGCCCTGGCCGCCCAGGCGCTCGGTGCGGAAAACGTCACCGGCGTCGCCATGCCCAGCCGTTACTCCAGCGACCACAGCCTTGCCGACGCCGAACAACTCGCCAAAAACCTCGGCATCGGCTACCTCACCATCCCCATCGAACCAGCCCACGCCGCCCTGGAAAACCTGCTCGCCCCGGCTTTCGCCGACTGCTCCCCGGACATCACCGAAGAAAACCTGCAAGCCCGCGTCCGCGGCAACCTGCTCATGGCCTTGAGCAACAAATTCAACCACCTCGTGCTCACCACCGGCAACAAAAGCGAACTCGCCGTCGGCTATTGCACGCTCTACGGCGACATGGCCGGCGGCCTGGCCCTTATCAGCGACGTCCCCAAAACCATGGTTTATCAACTCGCCCGCCAAATCAACCACGACCGCGAACTTATCCCCGAATCCACAATCACCAAACCCCCTTCCGCTGAACTCCGCCCCGACCAGCTCGACCAGGACTCACTGCCCCCTTACGATAAACTTGACGAAATCCTCCAACGCTACGTCGAACAGGAACAATCCGCCGCCCAGATCACCACCGCTGGTTTCGACCCCCAAACCACCCGCCGCGTCATCAACCTGGTGGATCGCAACGAATACAAACGCCAACAAGCCGCCCCCGGCCTGAAAGTCACCTCCCGCGCATTCGGCTTCGGACGACGCCTCCCCATCGCCCAAAACTACCAACCCTACAAAAAAACCTGAATCTCCCCACCATCTATTCAGCCTTAGTCTTACCGCCGCGGGTTTCGGTCCCCGTCAACAACCTCGCAATATTGCCGCGGTGCCGAAACACCACCAGCGCCGCCATCGCACAACTAAACCCGAACAACGGCATCAATTCACTGAACTGCCAACTGGGAATCCGCCAGATCAGCAACCAAAATCCCAACGGAAAACTCACCGTCGCTGCAATACTCGCCAGCGAAACGTATCGACTGAATCCCCACACCGCCACCCACACCAGCAGCGCCACCACCGCCGTCAGCGTAAACCAGGGCCACACTCCCAGCAGCACCCCCAGCGACGTTGCCACGCCCTTGCCCCCCTTGAATTTCAAATACACACTGAACATGTGCCCCAGAATACATCCCGCCGCCACCGCCAGCAACGACCATTGCCCCGCAGTTAAGAGCCCTCCCGCTTCGTTGGCAAATCCCGCCCCACGCAAATAATGCCCCACCCACAAAACCGGCCCCAGCCCCTTACCCACATCCAGCAAAAAACAACCATAACCCCAGCACCGCCCCAGCACCCGTCCAACGTTAGTTGCCCCGATGTTACCGCTGCCCTGCTGGCGAATGTCCACCCCCCGCGCCAATCCGATCAGCAAACCAAACGGAATCGCTCCCAGCAGATACCCCAATCCCGGCAGCAAAACAAAAATCTTAAAAATCGTTACGCTTTCCATTTAAGCATTCTCATCAAAAAATAACTGGTAATTACCCGTCCTCTTCGCTGGCCAGTTCGGCCTCGATCTCCGCCCGCTTGGGCAGATGCCCACCAAAAATCGGCACCAGCCCGCCCGGCAGCGAACACAAACAAATCATCAACCGGTTCATCACCGCTAACGCCGCCGCCATCGCCACAACTTCCAGCCAACGATCGGTCCTCTGCTCCACCATAGGATCGATGGCCTTGGCAAAAAACGGCACAAACAAATTCTCCATAACTCCCAGCCCGCCCGGCACCGGAATCGCCGCACTGATCAACCAGACAATCGGCATGATTATCAGGCACTGAAAAAACTTCACCTGCGAATAACCTAACGCCTGGGCCAGCATCCAGGTCGCCATGATCGCCAAACCCTGAATCACCGCCGTCAGCAATAACGCCCACAACAGCACCCCCACATGACTGCGATAAATCCGAATTGCACTGTCAATCTTCTTAAGCGACCCGGCAAAGGGCAATTTCTCCAGCAGCACATTCAAAAATAACGCCCGCCGCACATGGCGACTCAAAAACAACACCGCCACGAACACCAGCCCCAGAAAAACCCCCCATATCATCGTCCGCACCGGCAGCTCCCAACGCTCACCGATTGGAATAATCAGCTTACCTCCCTCAAAACAACTCGCCAGCGCCCCCACCAGAATCATCCCCACCAGACCCGTCAGCCGATCCACAAAAACCGTCACCGCCGCTTCCAGCCGCCGCTGCTTATCGCTGTGCCGGGTAATGTACCACCCCTTCAGCAAATCGCCACCCACCGCACCGGGCATCATGTTATTGTAAAACAGCCCCAGATAAGTCAGCTTTATCGCCTGAAATTGACTGATCGCCACCCCATGCACCCGCAGCAACACCACCCAGCGACTGCCCAGCAGTGTCTGGGCCACAAAATACAGCCCCAACGCCCCCAATCCCCACCCCATATCCATCTCCCTGATGCTCTTGACGAACGTGGCTCCCTGACCCTGCCGAAACGTCTTATACGCCAAAAATCCCAACGCCGCCACCGCCACCAGCATCCATAATATCGTCCGCAACCGTCGCTTCATCTCTGCTTCACCACCCATTGTCTCATGAGACATCATTTCCAACACGTCATCGAAAATTTCCCTGTTTTGCAGAAAATTACCTGACTTTTCAACACCTTCAAAAAATCTCCTAACGTCAAGCTCTCAACAAGGTCGAAAATATTATAAGGTGCTATAAATAAAAGAGCAATGGTTGTTTGGCTGGCATCGATTTATAAGGGTTTATGTTGACATTTATTCATCCCGATGCTATTTTGCAAATTTGACAAAACCTTACAGGTTTTTTTTTGCGTAACATAGATTATGTCGGCTCGTCTATAATATAATGGGTCTGGAGGACCACTGGCAATGCCCGATAACAGAAAATTTCGCATGAAATCGGCT
>DAOWAK010000191.1 GCA_030634605.1 Sedimentisphaerales bacterium | reverse complement strand
GACCCAATTACTGAGCTTGCCCAGCGGCGGACTCGGCAGCGAATTCGGATCATCCGATGACGCCGGCGAAAAATCATCCATCTCCGGCAACTCCAGCGGCAGCTGATCTTCATTCAAACTCACCACTCCGCATTTCTCGCAGTGCACAATCGGGAACGGCTCACCCCAGTAACGCTGCCGACTGAACAGCCAGTCCCGTAGCTTAAAGTTAACCGCCGCTCGCCCCAGATCATTCTCCACCAGCCATTCGGTAATCTGCTTCTTGAATTCCGCCGTGCTCAGCCCGTCAAATTTACCACTGTTAACCGCCACCCCATCGCCGATGTAACCCCGCCAGTCAATCCCCTCTGGCGGCTCAACCACCTCAATAATCGGCAGATTAAATTTCTCCGCAAATTCAAAATCCCGCGTATCGTGCCCCGGCACCGCCATGATCGCCCCGGTCCCGTAACCCATCATAACATAATCCGCCACCCAGATCGGTATCCGCTCCTCGTTAACCGGATTAATCGCGTAACCACCGGTAAAAACCCCCGTCTTGTCCTTGGTCTCCGCTGTCCGCTCCAACTCCGATTTCCTCGCGGTCTGAGCAACGTATTCAGCTACCGCACTCTTCTGCTTATCCGTAACAAGCTGATCAACCAGCGGATGCTCCGGCGCCAGCACCATGTACGTCGCCCCAAAAAGTGTGTCCGGCCGCGTCGTATAAACTTCGATAAATTCCTCACTGCCATCAACCGCAAAACCAACCTCCGCCCCGGTCGATTTACCAATCCAGTTCCGCTGCATAATCTTAATCGACTCCGGCCAGTTCACCTGCTCAATATCTTCCAGCAGCCGCTCCGCATAAGCCGTAATCCGCAACATCCACTGCTTCAACGCCCGCCGGAACACCGGATGATTGCCGCGATCCGAACGCCCATCATTTGTAACTTCCTCATTAGCCAGCACCGTCCCCAATTTAGGACACCAGTTAACCGGAACCTCCGCCATGTACGCCAGCCGCTGACTATCAATAATCTCTCGCTGGCGCTGCGGCTCCAGTTCATCATATTTTAAGCAGCCGATCGGTTCACCCGCAAGGGCGTTGATGCCATGAACGTCGTCATAAACAATCTCATCGAAAGGAGATACGAGATATTCACCAGATTCGAGTTTATGAATCAATTCACTGATCGGCCGCGCGGCATTAACTGAAGGATCAAACCAACTGTTGAACATCTTCAGGAAAATCCACTGCGTCCAGCAGTAATAATCGACGTCCGTGGTCGCCAGCCGGCGGGACCAGTCATACGAAAAACCAAACATTTTAATCTGTTTTTCGATGTTGGCGATATTCTTGAAGGTCGTATCACGCGGATGCACGCCATGCTCGACGGCGTATTGCTCAGCCGGCAAGCCGAACGAATCGTAACCCATGGGGTGCAACACGTTATAGCCGCTCATGCGTTTGTAGCGGGAAACGATGTCGCTGGCGGTGTAGCCTTCCGGGTGCCCGACGTGCAGGCCTTCGCCGCTGGGGTAGGGGAACATGTCCAAAATGTAGTATTTTGGTTTATTAGAGTGGTTTTCCGCGGCGAAAGTCGCGTTTTTCTGCCAATAATCCTGCCATTTTCGCTCAATCGCAGTGAAATCGTAAAATCCCGGGTCATTCTCAGCCATTTTGGGTCTTTTCCTTACTGTTTGATTATTAATAGCTTACGAACCCTTTTATTTATACGAACTTAGCGAAAATTTCAATCATCGATTCGGGATTGGGGGAAATGAATCCAGGTCCGGTAAAATAGGTAAGCTGTCGGGGCAAGTGGGGATTTTGGTAAAATATAACGGTTATGCCAGTCTTTCCTAAATTGACCCCATTTTCAGGACGATATGAGCGGTGGAAAGGTCTTTTGGAAAAGAAATCAGGAGTTTTCCGGATGGGATATTGAAGAAGCCTGAAAAGTTATCGAGCCTTAACTGTTGATATAACAACAGGTTGCGGAAAGGATGGGTATCGTGGTTTGTGTTAACGAACAGAGACAAGCTAAGCGGGCGGACGTTAACTGGCCGGTGAGTGTCTGGCATCCGACAGCAGCACGGTTTTTCAACGGCTCCAGCGTAAACGTCTCCAGCGGAGGAGCCTTGGTGGAACTTCCGATGAAAGCTCCGATCAGGGAAGGGCAGGATATCGAGATCAATTTTCCGCGTAAACAGACGCTAACCGAGGAAAAAGGCTCCAGTGCCCGGATCAAAACCGCACGAGTAGTGAGGATCGACAGAGGGGATACATTGCATTCAGCCAATATCAAAGTCGCGCTTAACTTCTCCCAGAGCAAGGAGTTGGCGGAAGTTTTTTAGGGTCCAGGGTTCAGGGGAGAGGGGGAAGAATCAATGACGAATTACGAAGTCCGAATGACGAATCAATGACGAAGACCGAATGACCAAATTTTAATGGGGGACGTAAGTCTTTATTTTTCGTGTCTCAAAATCGGCAAGCTTTCGCTTGAACGGCTCTTTGGTCGGGTGGGATTCGACGCTACGTTCCTTAGCTACTCAATTATAATATCTACTGTATATACGGATACGGCAAGTCCAATATGAGGCCGAAAGTGCAACAAAAAAAGCGTACCAAAAGCGCGAAAAGATCAAAAAAAGTCAAAAAAGTGTGGTAGAAGTTGGGTAGTAATTGAGAGAAATCGATGAGAAATGGGGCAAAGTTGGGTGTTTTTTAGAGTTTTTGGCGATTTTTGAAAAAGGGCTGTCGCGCTTTCGGTTCGGTGGATTCGGCTGAGAGATTTAATGTAAATACTTATTAGACACGGATTAACACTGATTTTTTGTGAATTTATATCCTACGGTGGCGGTGTGGTATGAAATTTTATATTTTGGGTGAAAGAAAATGTAATCCGTCTGCGGCGGCCGAGCGCGTCGTAGCTATATTTACATTTCAAAGGTCCGTATTAACGCAAAAACTATACTGGACATCTTAATAATCTCCTTGCATCAACCTGGTGACTGTCCCCACATTAGTCCTGGGGGTGTTAAAGGGGATGGAGTTTTTGTTGGATCAGGTCTATGAGGGCGTTGGTGGAGGGGTATGAAATTTTGAGTTTTGGATGTTGGATTTTGAATGTTTAAGAAATGAAACCACGGATTAGTTGTATCGCTGCGCGATGGTTTATTAAATAGATCCTTCGGCTGCGCTCAGGATGACAAGTCTAGTTAATGACGTTGTTTTTTGTAGAAGCTGCCGGGTAGTTGTTTTATCAGGCCTTTTAGTTGCAGGGCGGTGAGGGCGGTGAGGGGGTATGATCTTACAAGAAGGTTATTTATTGAGGCAAAAACAGGGATTCAGGGAAATCCAATATTGCTATTAGATTTTCCTTATCAGACGAGGTGAGTTTGGTTGAGCGCGGGCTATGAACACCCGGGCCTTTAAAACGGACACAATAATCCTCAAGTTTTGGCTGCTTACCCGCCTCCTGGACTAAAGTTTTTATCGGGCTGAATGTGCCCTTGACGATAATTTTTGCAACCTGGTCATTGACGGGACTGAGAACCCATTGCAAGTCAGGTCGATCTGATTTGATATAATCTTTCAGGTCCTGGTAAGTTTCAAGAAACGCTTTCTTTTTGCTCATTACTACCCCAAACTTCAACATCGATAATCGTTTCGTCGTAAATAGTATCGTCCAGCTTGTCCGTCGTAATCATCTTGGCGATCCATTTTTCCATATCTTTGGTGTTTAGTTGTTCGATTTTTTTGATGCTGATGTTGGGGTGATCTTTTAGAAATTCTTCCAATGCGTTCAAGAGCCCCCTCATTTGTCGGTCTTTAGGTATCCTGGTTCCCTTCTTGCTGTTTTCTTTGGCTTCGCCGGAAACTTCCCTGCCGATTTTGTAACTGGAATCATGAGAAGCTTTATCACCTAAAGCGTCCAGCAAGAGATATATGAGATTGGAATACGCCTCTTCCG
>DAOWAK010000028.1 GCA_030634605.1 Sedimentisphaerales bacterium | reverse complement strand
ATAGAATAAGCAATATGATGAATTCGTCAGACGGACAACCAAAAAACGAGGCAGCTCTGGTTTGTGCCGCCCGCAACGGCGACAAACAGGCTCTGCTGGCCCTGCTCAAGAGCAACTGGAATTGGCTTAAAGGCTTGATGTACAGTATTTTAGGTAATTCGGACCAGGTCGATGAAGCCATGCAGAACCTTTGTGTTCTGCTGCTCAGAAAGATCGATACAGTTCGTGAACCGGAGAGATTCAAGGGTTGGTTGGCCGTTGTGGCCCGGAATTCGGCACTGTCGCTGCGGCAAAAAAACGCCCGAAGCCGCCTGACCCTCACCAGTTCCCTGCCGCAGGAGCAATTCGTCGAGCCGGGGCCGGATATTTTAGACCAACTCGACCGGGCTGAACAGCATCAGAATTTGCTCCAGGCGGTAAAATTGCTGCCCGAAAAATATCGTGAAGTTTTCGTACTGAAATATATGGACGAAAAAAGTTACGCCGAAATTGCCGAAATACTTGATGTGCCGGTTACCACCGTCCAGATTCGTCTGGTTCGGGCCCGGCGGATGATCTACAACCGGCTAAGCGGCAAACCGGTGGATAAGGTGCCCAGAACATGAATCAGGAAATGCTCGAAACTTTAATTGGCAAATTCATCGACAGCGAAATCACGCCTGCCGAACAGCGTTTGCTCGATGAGGAGTTGATGGATAATCCTCAGGGGCGATTACTGCTCCAGCAATTCCAGCAGATGCATGATCAGACCCGGCAGTTGGTTTCGCAGAAAATTCTCCCTGCCGGCGATTCACCGGAAACCACTTTCAGCCGGGCTCTGGCAACTGAAGATCGATCAGGAAGTTCACCGAATATTTCCCACAGCAGATGGGGCAATCTGGCGGCATCGGTAGCCGCTGCTCTGCTGGTTGGCCTGCTCGGCTACGCAACGTATCTTGGCCGAACGCATCAGTCGGATATTTCGCCGACAACAAACGACACTGATACCATAGCAGACATCTCCGGAATTTCAGACAGCTCAACTGCGGTTGCAATTGCCGACGCCGCGAGTAATCCTGCGTCTGAATCGCCCCGACAGCCGTGGAAGTCCAATCCTTCCGGTTTTTCGCATCTGCCCGACGTCATGGTCTATTCCGATCCCAGTGGGTCGCAGTGGCTGCTGGAGGTGGTACCCGAAAATGCAGCGCAGGTACAAAACGTTGCTTATCAGGATGATATTTAAAGTTAACGAGCATCCGTTTCAGTTCTCGACAAAATTGCGTTTGGGGCTCAGTAGTACAATTTTCAAGGTGTAAAAAACCGGATTACCGGAGAATTCTGTTACTAAAGAAAGGGTTTGTTATGAAAAATAATAATGTGATTATTAAATTGGTTATGGGATTGGTGGTTGCTTTGTTGCTGGCCGCTCCGGTACTAACCTGGGCGGATGAAGAGCGCAGCGGTTCCGGGCGTTCTTACCTGGGCGTGTACCTGAATTCAGATCCCTTGCCGGAGCTGCTCGTTAAACATTTGCAGTTGGAAAAAGATCAGGGCCTTTTGGTTATCGATGTGCAAAAGGAATCAGCCGCCGATGTAGCCGGCCTGGTTTTTGATGACATCATCATCGCTCTTAATGGCCAAGAGGTTGGCAATTATGAAGATTTTGCCGGTCAGATCAAAAAAGCCAGTGTGGATACCGAAATCCAACTGGAAATCATCCATCAGGGCCAACGCAAAACCGTTACCGCCAAGCTCACTGCTTACGGAACCGGTAAAGGCTGGAAATTCCCGGAAAATCGTAAAAAACAAAAGGAACGCTATTACCCCGGCCGCGCCTTTAAGATGGATCCTCATCAGGATCAGTGGCAGCAGGTCCCCTTTGGCAAGATACCCGGCTGGGACGATTATTTCGACCGTCACCTGAAACAAAAACGAACGATTCGAATCGACGACGGCCAAAACAAATTGAAAATAACCATCGAAGGAAATCCCGAAAATCCGGACACCAAAATAGTCGTTAAGGATATGAAAGAATCGGATGAACATGACGTAACCGTCGGAACTATTGACGAACTGCCGGGAAAATTTCGTCAGCCGGTTCGGGACGCTCTGGAAGGTTTAAAAGGTAGCGGTCACGGCAATGATTCCATAGTAATCCCCTTCGATTTGCCGGACCCTCGTGGCCCCGGCCGTAAGTATCGTTACGAATTTCGCCTGCCTCGTGAACCGCAACCCCGGGATAATGACCGGCAGGAACAGTTGCACGAGCAAATGGAAGAATTACGCCGCCGGCAGGAACGTTCAATGCAGAACCTTTCCAGAAATATCATAGAACGCCTGGAACGGATGGAACTGGAACAGCAGGAACTACGCAAAAAACTGGAGAAACTGCAAAAGAAACTGTCCCAAAAGAAGGATTCTGCGGACTTGTAAAATCCGTTAAGTGGTCAGCTTGAACGTTGCCGGATGATTTCTTCGTAGAGCTCAATAAGTTCGCGACCATGACGATGCATGGAAACTTTTTCGTACAGTTTATCCTGTTCGATAGCGCTGCTCATGGAACGGACCACCTGCGGGTCGCACAATTTAGCCATCGCCTGAGCCAGCGAGTGGACCCGGTTGTTTTCGTCAATCACCAGGCCGTGCTTGTCCAGAACCAGAAAATCCACCGCACCGTTGAACTTGCTGGTTATAGCCGGCTTCCCCGCAGCCAACGCCTCCAGCACCACCCGCGAACAGGCATCATTGTAAGTCGGCAGCACCACACCGTCACACATGTTCAATAATCCCGCCATTTCCCGGGTGCTTCCCAGGAAGATGATTTGCTCGCCCAGCTCCAGCTTCTGAGCCAGTTGCCAGTAATGGTGATAGTTGCCGCTGCTGACCACGAATATCCTGAAGTCACGATCTTGTGTCTTCTTCAATTCATGCCCCGCTTCAATCAGACACCGCAACCCCTTAAGCCGGAGATTCTCCGCAGCAAAGACCAACAGAGTCCGCGAATTGTCCGGATCAAATCGACTGCGCAGTTGACTTCCCTTGGTCCGGGCCTGGTCACAGCGAAAAGGTTCAGTCGCAACCCCGTTGGCGATTAACCGCAGCCGATCTTTCTTAATTTGATATTCACTTCGAAATTGCTCACAGACATAATTGCTCAAAGCGGCGATGACCGGACCATTGGCCATCTGGCAGATTTGGCGTTCCTGCTCAATTTGTCTCTGACGCGCCCGGTTGAAGCCCAGCGTTGCCAGCTTGAATCGCCTCACCAGGGCGGATTCATAGGAAAAACAATGCCGCCGCGCACTAAAAGCCACGCTCCCGCCCCGCGGCTGATACACATCCACCATCGTCAGCGGCGCCATGCTGTGGGAAATATCAAAATCCGATCGCGCCAGCAGTTCCTTCACCGCTTGCTGGAAATTTTTCCACCGGTTGCTGCGCGTTCCCCCCCGGCATTTCAGGTTTTCCACCGCAAAGGGCGGCTGATCGTTGGATTCATCCATCTCGCCCGCCGCCACAGTCACCTCCGCACCCAGCTCCGTCAACGCCGCTGCCATTTCAAACGTGGACCGCTCCGCTCCCCCGCGACTGATCTTGAATTTTTCCAGAATCAATAAAACTTTCATAACACTCTTAACTGTTCGGCGAAACGCCAAGGGATCGAATCTCGCGATTCTGCTTTTTTTTGTCGTGCCGGGCGATTCGGCTGGTCTTGTTAAGAACCGACCGGGCTAGTTTCTTTTGCATATCGGTTAACCTGCTGCATTGAAAATATTTCCGCAAAAACCGGATCCCATCGGTCCTGCTGAAAAATTGCCGGGCCGAATAATTAAGCTGCGCCAGATCCTTGACCTGCCAGCGTCGCCTTCTGAAAATCGGCTGAAAAATTCGCTGCAGATCGATCAGGTTCAGCCTTTCGTTATCCGCCTCGTCTTTGCTTAGAAAAATGTGCGCCAGATACAGATCGCGATGAAACAAGTTCGCCTGATGCTGCCGCCGCACCAGTTGGGCAATTTCACGGATTAGCAACTGCTTGTCACGCAACATTTGGTATTGCTGCTGTGCTGTTTTTCCCTGGGGAAGCAACCTTTCCAATGCGTCAGCCCGGGGCAGTTCCTCGATCATCACAAAACTGCGAATCTCACCCAGCAACCCCTGCTCCTGCCCGAATGCAATCGGCCGGGCCACCGCGATACCTTTCTCAGCCAACTGCATCGTTGCGGCAAAATCAAAAACCGCTGCCGACGCCCTGCTTCGCCGGATCAACCAACGCCCCAGCACGTTGAACGCGCCCTCCCGTCGAAAACGTTTCAGGTAAATCACCGTCGCCTTTCCCGCCGCGTCAGACAACTCCAGCCGCAGCCGCTCCCGCTTGCCCAAACCAGGCTTATCCAGCCGGTCACCTTCGGTAAAAGCGAAAACGCCCTCACAACTGTCCAGCTGATTCGAACAGAGCAATTCCTGATAATCCTTGTGTATCAGCCCGCTGCCGTCGGGAAGCGGCACAAACTGCTCATCAAACACCGAGTAATAACGCGCCGCATCAATCCCTGTTTTTCCCGCCGCGGATTCTCGCTCCGGTTGCCCATTATTTAATTCAACTGCTTTTCCGCCACTCAACAATTCAACCGCCCCGGCATGAACCTGGTTAACCGAAATATTTTCCAGACAGAGATGCCGCTCCTCCCGACAAATCTCCTCTTGGCAGGGACCGCACGGAACATCCTCCCGCAGCCGAATTTCCTTTGCGTATCCAGTTGCCGTCCAGCGCGGATCCGTCGGCCCGAACAACGTTACCAGCGGCACCCCCAACGCCGCCGCAATGTGGCACGGCCCGGTGTCGTTACCGACCATCAACCCGCACCGACCGATCAACTCTTTCAGCCCGCCCAGATTCACACCCGTTTCCCCCAGATTGTGCACTTTGTTACTGGTGCTGCTGACAATCTGGCCCGCGATACGCTTCTCCGCTTCATTGGGAGCCGCCGAAATTATCACTTCACAGTTGTTCTCTTCGATAAGCCGATCCGCCAGTTCGGCAAACCGCTCCGGCTGCCAAAACTTGCTTGGCCCAAAAGCCCCGCCCGGAACCATTATCACTAGCAGCTTTTCCGCCGAAAGCTCCCAGCCCTCAAACAGCTCATCGATTTCATTCTTGTCCTGATCGCTGGTGAACAATTCAAGCTGTCTGTTCGAATCAATCTGGTTCACGGGTTTCCCGCTTAAGGGTACCTCTAATAATTCCTGTAGGATGGGCTTTAGCCCATGTCGAGTCGTTGCAATCGACGTTTTGGTAAGCAAAAAATCGATTTTTAGAGGTTCCCTTAAGATTGTGATAGCCCGATCGATCAGGAAACCGTAATAATCCAGCATCGAAATCGGCGCAAAACGCCTCGCCAACCGAATCGGCTGCACCCGTCCCGTCAACAAACTGCCCCGGCCGTCCCTGTCGTAACCGATGCGTTGGCCAATCCCCGCCAAACGAACCAGCAAAGCCGTGCGAAATGAATTGGGCAGCAGAATCGCCGCGTCAAATTCCTGACGCTTTAATAATCGAACCTGCCGCCAAAAAGTATCAGCTTCTGAAACACCTTTGCCGCAGATCAGAAACTTATCCACCCCCGGATTACCCGCCAGAACCTCAACGGCCACCTTACTGCCCAGCAAAGTCAACCGCGCCCCCGGCAGACATCTCCGCAGCCGCCCCAGTGCCGGCGTACAAAGAATCGCATCGCCCATCGGATTGGGCAAAACTACCAGGATATTTTTCGACTTTTCTGCCGTACTCATATATACCGATCACACACATAGAGCCGCGCCAGCGACACGCAGAGCTGCGCCAGCAAAACGAAAATGCCATGTTGCTCAATTTATAAATCTAAGCTTGTCCTCGACCCGATCGAGGATCCGGCAGCCCTGATCCAGCCCCCACGGAAGTGAGCTGTCAGGCATTATAATACCCATGGGGTACATTTTTGCCCTGACCCGCCACCCGGTTAATCTTTATGCATCATCCACAAAGTCAGCGTCAACATTTGAAACAACAACGCCAGCAACAGACACGATTGCGCCGCCTCCTTTTTGGGCTCAATGTCACTGATAAACATGAACCACAACGCCAGGCACAGCACCACCAGCATCTGAACAATTCCCGCCAACAGCTTCGAAACGGAAAAATCCGTAAAACTCTGATGCCGATTCAAAGTTTTGAGCTCCCGGAGAATCTGTGCCAGCAAGTGTTCAGAATCAACTTTGCCAGGCAACTTTTTTGCTCCTTTTTTCTCGTCTTCGCAGGTCAGCTGTTTTTGTTTTTTTCGCCAGGCAATTTCATAATCGCGCGCTTTCCTGGCCAATTTCTTCTGCTCGGTGGGCGTTGATAACTGTTCCTGACCGGTTTCAGTGTCGGGCGAGAAACCGTCAGCCCTCTGCAGTTGCGCACCAGCCTCAGCCGATGGTTCTTCGGCCAACTCCTTGACTTCTTCTGTAGTTGCCGTCGATTCTTGAGCGATCGGTGGAGTTTCCTCTGGCGGGATTACCTCAGGTGGCGTTTCCTCTTGTGGAGTTTCAATTGGAGGAGTCTCCACTTGGACACCGGCAGAATTATCCGGATTTCCCTCTTGGCCTGCCGATTCGGAATGATGCAAAATCAAATTAGCTGCTTCCTGCAGATTAACCGCCCGCAAACTCGGCTGCGATTCCCCCCGACGCACCATCGCCGAGGTCGAATACGAATCCAGCATAATCGTCCGACAACCCGCCGCGTTACCCGCTTCGATGTCGCGATCATCGTCGCCCACCATCCAGCTTTGCGACAAATCGATATCCATCTCCTCAGCCGCCAGATGCAGCATCCCCGGCGCCGGCTTACGCAAATCGCTCTCCCGGCGATATTTCTCAATCGCACCTTCCGGATGAAACGGACAGTAGTAAATCTGATCCAGAAAAACCCCCTGCTCATTCAGCAGCATTTTCAGGTGCTGGTGAATCTCCAGCAGCTTCTGCTCGGTCAGCATCCCCCGCGCCACCGCCGACTGATTGGTTATCATAATCAACAGATAACCACGCTCGCTCAGCATCCGCAACGCTGCCGCTGTTCTCGGCAGTAATTTTACCTGACCCGGATCGGTTATATAATCGAAATGCTCGATCAGCGTACCGTCCCGATCCAGAAATACCGCTCGTTCACTCATTAGTTGCCACCTGTTTATTCTTATGGAAGTTGATCTTTATGACGTTCGATAACTTTTTCGATAATATTGCTCGTGCTGTGCCCCTTCTCCAGCGGCTTGAGCACCACTTTACCGCCGTGCTGCTCGACCCATTCCTGACCCACCACATTACCATCCCAGTCCGACCCTTTTATCAAAACATCCGGAGTGATCTGCCTAATCACGTTTTCCGGATCCAGCTCTTCGAAAATTATCACATAATCAATCGGCTCCAGCGCCGACATCATCACCGCCCGCTCATGTTCATGCAAAATCGGCCGGGTCGGCCCCTTAAGCGCCCGCACCGATTGATCGCTGTTCAACGCCACAATCAGCACGTCACCCTGGCTCTTGGCAAACGAAAGCAGATTGAGGTGCCCGGGGTGCAGGATGTCAAAACAACCGTTGGTAAAAACAATCTTATGCTCCTGTTGACGGTGCCATTGCAATTCCGCCTGCAGCGCCGACAGGCTGCACAGTTTTCCGATTTCACTTTGCCGCTCTTTCACCAACTCGGCCACAATCTCATCACGCTTGATACCCACGCTGCCGAATTTCTCCACTTCCAGCCCGCCGGCAATGTTGGCCAGCGCCACCATTTCGCTTAATGTCGGCGTTTCGATGTCCTGATACTGCCAGCCTTTCAACAGCCCCAGCACCGCCAACACCATATCGCCCGCTCCGGTAACATCATAAACATTCCGCGGCCGGGTAGCGACCAGTTTGCTTTTTTCGTCATCGGTTTCCGCGTTATGCTGATAAACAAACGCGCCCTGCTTGTCCAGCGTAACCACCAGATTTTCAATATCAAAATCCGCCGCCAGCTTCCCCGCCGCCTGGGCAATCCCAGCTATCTCACTGTTCAGTTCTATCCCACTGGCCAGGGCCAATTCCCGCCGGTTGGGCTTGATCAACCACGCCCCGGCATAGCGCCCGTAATCGTTGCAGGCCCCCGGATCAACTATCACCGCTTTGTTATGCTCGCCGGCCAGCTTAATCAACTTCCCGGCAAACTCCCCGCGGAAAACACCCTTATTGTAATCCTCCATGCAAACCACGTCACAGGAACCAATCAACTTTTCCAGCATCTTGTTCATTTGCTTCTGAACAACTGGCGAAATGTCGCCACAATTCTCTTCGTCGATACGCATCAACTGCTGACGGTGGCGGTGTTGAGCCAGACCGATGATTCGCTGCTTGCTCGTGGTCGGCCGCTCCGGATCCTCAATCAAACCGTCGATGTTGACTCTGCCCAACTCCGACAGCTTCGACCGCAGCTTGTTCCCGTTTTCGTCCGCACCAACAACACCCAGACATTCCACCCGTGCCCCCAACGCCGCCAGATCCACCGCCACCGAACCCGCACCACCCGGTCGTTCGTGACGTTCGGTTACGTTCATTACCACCACCGGCGCTTCCGGCGATATCCGGTCAGCGTTGCCGTAGAGGTAATGATCCAGCATAAAATCACCCACCAGCAACACCCTGGGGCTGCCAACCTCCTTCAGAATTTTCAGCAATCGTTCATGCATAAAATTTCCTGACTTATCGAAATAAACTTTCGAAGTTATCCAAAATCACCGCCGGGTGGCATGCTCAAGTACTCTTGAGCATGGCT
>DAOWAK010000018.1 GCA_030634605.1 Sedimentisphaerales bacterium | reverse complement strand
CCGCTACTGCTCCTTAGATTCAACAGGGAAAACTCCACTCCCAAATCCAGGGAACCGTCATGGGTTACTTCGGCCAGCAACACTTTAATAAGCACCTGGGGAACAGGTTTGTCGAGTTGCACAAGAATATTTTTAATTTTATCAAAATGCTTTGAAGCAGCAATGGCAAGGATAGAGTTCGTGTCCTCATCCGCCTCGAAGTAAACCTGTCCGACCAGATCACCCGCTGCTGCGGAGATGGCGGAAGACGTTCCCCCACGACTGCTAAATCCCCCTCGCCCTCCGGTCCCGCCACGGCTGCCACCGGATGATCCCTGGGTGAGAACTTGTTGCATTTCCTGGAACAGATTATTTAATACTTCCTTAAGGTTGTCTGCCTGGGCATTTTGCAGGGGATAAATCAAAACCGATTGCTCTTCGAGCGGATTTGAGTCAATATCCTTAATAATGTCTTCGACCAGTAATAACATATCCGGGGAGCCGGTAACCACTACAGTATTTGTATAAGTATCGGCCGCAGCCTTAACTTCAACTTGAATTCCACTGCTTTGTGAGGACGATTCTCCTCCCCGTCCACCACCTCCTCTTCCTCTACCTCCAAACATTCTTTCAAATGGATTCCCACCCCTTTGCTGATTGCGGGAGGATTGTTGGTCGGTCTGAAATATTTCATTAATCAGGTTGGCAATATTCGTTGCATCCGAATATTTCAGGCGAAACACTTTCACATCTGTGATTCCAGCCATCTGGGTATCCACCGCACTGACAATTTCTATCATACGTCGAATATTGGCGGTGGTATCGGTAATGACCAGGGTATTGGTTTCGACGTTGGCGGTTATATTCGCATAGGTTGGCAGCAACGCAGACAATTGCACCTGGAGACTTTCAGCTTTGGCATAACGAATGGGAATTACATGCGTAACGATTTCGTCACTGGGTATCACATCTTCCGGATTCCCTCCCTGTCGCACAGGAATATTCATCTTCTTGGCTTCTTCCAACGGAACGATTTTAAGAGTTCTTCCCATTCGAATGGCGGCATATTCTTTTTCTATTAATATACTGTTGATCAGAGAAATGGCTTCCCGGACAGTCATAGGTTGACGGCTGATAACGGTCATGCGACCATCAATCTCGACATCCATGACCACAACCAGACC
This sequence comes from Sedimentisphaerales bacterium, assembly GCA_030634605.1. Classification (GTDB taxonomy): domain Bacteria; phylum Planctomycetota; class Phycisphaerae; order Sedimentisphaerales; family SM23-30; genus JAFGSR01. The sequence continues at coordinate 8,953 of DAOWAK010000018.1, read as the reverse complement.
AGCCACTTCCGATAGATATTCCAGAATAGTTGTCAGAGTAGCATTTTTGAAATTAAGCAGGATTTTATCATCACCATTGTGAACTACTTTAATTTCTGCGACAACTTCCTCATCGGCAACCTCAAGCTCGTTCTCTTTTACAGCTTTGCTTTCATTGGGTTCCGTTGATACAGAGAATTCTTCGCTGACTATCGAGTCCAAAGTAGATATTGCAGCGGTGTCGGCAAATCCCTCCTGAGCTTTAGCCTGGCTGCCGGGACAGATCAGAAAAGTAAAAGATATAACCATTATTATGGTGAAAATGTTAAGCATTCGCATCGGGCTGAACTCCTGTTTTTGAAATCGAATAATAATTTGATATTATTACTTTAGCTCTTGGTTTCTTCTTTCCATTAATTTTTCCAGAATATCTTCGGTGTCTTCCGGTTCCGTTTTTGTCGGGGCTACTTCTTGAGTGTCTGAGTTTTTTTCTACCGAGGCCGAAGGTTCGGTTTCCTCCAGGCGATCGACGAACTCACCGAGAGTTAAAGGCGAACTTGCGGTTTCGCCGGCCAGGTCATCTCCGACTTTAATGGTTACGACCCGGGTTTCATTTTCCACTTCAACATGATCAAGAGTAATTTTTTTAATCTTTCCGCCTTCGACCGAATCGCCTACACGATACATTTGGGTTGCGCCGTAGCGGACATTTTCGAAAAAGGCTATATGTTCCCTGCCCCATATAGAGATTCCTCTGAGGACATAACTTTTACCTATCGGCGGAGCAACTTGTTTCTGTCCCTGGACCGATTCAGGTTCCCTTCTTTTACCTCGATCGCGCGTAAAAATATTTCGCTCCACGATCATACTGTATTTGTCCCGGAAACCATTAACATCCGGTTGCCTCTGTGCCCGGGCAAAGTCCAGCCAGACTGTAATTGCCAACATCAGAATTACCAGGACACCAAATAGAAATTTCATTATCTGCTACCTCCTGCCGCCGTCATGCCGCCCTGTGGGTCGGAAGCCTTCATTTCCGTGGGAAAGTGCATTGCCGAGAGCCGCACCTGCAACGACATGTCGTCAGCCGCTTCCTGGCGGGAACTGATTTGGATGTCCTTTAAACGCAGGGGAAGTGGCGTAATCTCAACCTGATATAAAAACTGTCCCAGCGAACTCATGTTTCCCGTACCGGAAACCAGAAAAGCGATTTCATTCTGGCTTTCTCCCCCTTTGACATGATCCGGTTTGATGGAGGACAGGTTCAGACCGTAATTTCCGGACCAGTTGCGCACCTCATGTAATACCCGGCTCTCTGTTTCCGAAGCGTTATTGGATACCCCTTGCCGGACCATCTCCTGCCACTTGTTTTCTAACACGTTTCGGCGACGTAACAGACTTTCAGCCCTGGTCAATTTGCCCTGAAGCTGAAGTTTCTGAGTCCGGGTCTGTTGCCACGTTTCCAGAAAAGGTGTCAACGCAAATCGGTCCAGAACCAGAACGGCCAGTAATATCACCGTGCAAACAGCACAGTACTTTTCCCTTTTTGAAAGAACCATAAGATTAATTTCCGTTGGTATACTCGTCCTGAATGAAAACACCATGCTGAGGTTTTTGTTATTGCTGAAATAACCAGAGGTTATAGCCGGCCCTGCCAGGCATTATGATACCCATTGGGTATATAAATGAAATCTATTGCGAACGCCACTTCCTGCGAACTTCGACCGGTGTCTCGTAAATACAACATCTGAACGTTGAAAAAAACGGGATTTGCTTTCAGTTCGTCCGTAACCTCCAGCACGCTGATTTCATCCAGAGATTTACCGGTAATAATGCCGCGCATGTCTTCACGCAAAGCCAGGCTGGTTACCCAGATCGTTCCCGCTTCCGGAAATGACAAAGTTAATTCGCGCAGACAGTCGAGGATTTTTGGCCGATCGGCGTACCATCCTTGTGCCGAAATTACCTTTAGCTCCAGGGACTCCACCGCCTCAATATCTTCCCGCATTTCTTCCAGTGTGTTAGTTAAAGTAAAAATCTCTTGCTTATCCTGATACCAACTGCCAATCAGAAAAAAAGCTGTTACCAGCAGAGCTGCTGCGGTCCCCAGAGACCACCAGAGAGTTTTTTTGCGTGAAGTTTTTTTCTCAAAACATATTTTAGAATTCAGGAAATCAATAAACGCCGGCTTTGATTGCAATCCCAGAATAGCTAAAGAGATTGACGCCGCATATTGTTCGTTTTCCGGCCCGTTCCGCCCCTGCCAGTTTTCTCTTTTCAGCAGTTCCAGTCCACGATCGATATTGAACGGCCGATGGAGATGTTGTGGCAACGCTTCACAAAATTCTTCTGTTCGTTCCTTGGCATCCCATACAATTAATGTGTCCTTCCGATCAGGATCGGATTTGTCCGGCCGCAACGATAAAAAATTATTTAATTGCTGAATCAACGAAGCCGGTACTTTCCCTGAATCCTGGCCATCTGGATGATGATAAGGTATATGTTTCACAAAACGAAAACCCTTACCATTTCGCACCAGAAACTCGGCGTAATTCGGACGGAGATAAAGACTGTAATTAGATACGGATGGAGATTTTATTTCAGGGAAGGGTAACGCCGGCGAAGAAGCAGTAACCGAAATCACTTTTAACCCTGCCGTTCGCAAAGCAGTTAGAATCGGGTCTATTCTACTACGCAAAGCAGCCATCACCACCAGGTGACAATTCGAGTTAGAATTGTCGCTACTCGTATAGTCCAGCACCAGATCATTCATATCCAGGGAAAATTCCCGTTCCGCCATTAGTCGTGCAATTTGGGACAGAGATTCATCCTGAACACAGGGAACTTCGTTTTCCTTGACTAAAAGCCATTTGGCCGGCAAACCAACCACCACCTCTTTGGCGGAAAAGTGATGTTTTCGGAGAAACTCCTGCAAGGCTGTCCCTAATTGATCCGGGGCAGCATAATCCGACTCTGGCGACAGGGAAAACGTCTCCGTACGAATTATCCGATACCGTAGAGAAATGCAATGAAGTTCAGACAAAAGCATCTGATCTTCTTCCAGTGCGATCCCTAAAATTTTTCGTGTCCTGATCAGTATGGATGTTTTTTTCATTTTCAGAATACCATTTAGTTTAGCGAATTCCCGGCACGCAAGTTCAAAAGAGTTTCCGAATCCAGAGGCCACCCCAGATGATGTAATGATTTCCAGTATAAAATCTGAGGTGTTTCATTCTGTAAATCCAACACAGCTTGATATCGGCGATAAGCTCTGCCGTTTCTGCTGACACTCACAATATCCACCGATTTCTGAAACGACTGGGTAGTAATATGCCCGCCGATAGCAACGGCTTTTTCCTGATCTATCACATCTAATATCCAGGCCACGGTTCCCAACTCTGTTTCGTCCAGGGACGTACGTTTGGATATTAAAGCGTCGGCATCACTTTCGGTTAGTTCAGGTAAGCAGAGCAGAACTTCCCGGGGGGCAGTGTTAATGTTGACCAGGCCGGCCAGAACATCATCTGAAGAGGTTGTCAGGCGATCAACCATTTCATTGAATTCTTCTTTCTTTAATCCAACACGATAATAAAAGTCAATGATATTGCTAAAAGGTCTTCCCTGACGAACACTGTCCATATACTGGAAGTAACTGTCGTCTTCGACAATTTCCCGTAGAAGATCGGAAATTTTCCCTGTATTGCCGCTATTAACATTGATCCGGTCTTCTCCATCCTCTGTCACGTTCGGCTGTCGGCTATAGACCGTAACGTAATCATATATTCCTCGATCCAGCCTGCCGTTGCGATTGTCCGGAGGTTCGCTTTGCTCGGCGTCATTTTCCTGCGGATCGAGAACACCATTTTTATTGGTATCCTCCCCATACAAAATATCTTCCGTGGCTCCTCGTACCAGCAGAACTTCCTCAACGGTCTCAAAGGGAGCATCCTTGCAGTAATAGCCCTCCGGTAACAGCAGGTAATACTCACTTTCCGCGCCGCCGGGTGTAATTTCGGTATCTTCGTCGCGCCAGTCGATAATAGCCGACGCCAGTTCCGAGGTCATTCCCGGCAGCTTCAGCAGCACCTCCTGGGTTGCCGAATTCAGATTTATTTTGGACGCTTCGTCAGTAATTCCAAAGGTATAATTTCGATCATCCGAAAGATTGGGATGCAATATCCAGAAAAAACCACCCCGCGTTTCTACCGCTTCATACACATCCCTGCTTTCCAACAAGAGGGTTTCTTCCTCTTCCGTCAAAAGTTTGGCCTGAACATACTGCAAAGCTCCACGAGCAATGGTTTCGGCCTGGACTGCGGAAACATAATTAGCCGAGGCGATTGCTTCGACCCGCATGGACCGCGAAAACACCAGTACCAGACCGGCGAGCACCAGTACAATCCACATCGTAACAATTAACACCGACCCTTTGGCGGCGTCCAAAAATCGCGGTAAGCGCAAATGTAACCGCGCGGACCGGACGCCATCGCCCTTAGAGGTTGCCTGGATTGTCTTTTTATCTGGTTTCATTTTCAATATAGCTTCGATATTTACTCGGTTGGATTGCTTCCTTGCTGCATGGTTCGTTGTCCGCTGTCAATTTGGCTGCAATGGACAAGAAACACACGAGTCGCCGAGTAATAGTTTTCATATTCTGGTTGATTCTTGGGCGCAGGCTGCCTTATATCAATAGTAATTTCCACCGCCTGGGGTAAAGTATCCTCCATGGCAGTGGAGTCCCAACTGTCCAGCCAATCATAGCCGTCGTAATAATTCAGATTCAGGGACGCGACATTCCGGCAGAGAATTTCTTCATGATATTCCGGTGTCGCCGAAGGCAGCAGATTCACTGTCGTGCGCCGCACCAGACAATTAGTCTGGTTGTCGTATGAAGGCGTCAACAACAATTCCACCTGAACAATATCACTCACCACGCCGGGAATATGCGGCGAATATCGGCTGGTACAAAACAGTAATGTGTCACTGTCGCGACCTCGGCTATCAACGCCGCTAAGGCCCTGAAATACCCCAGCCAGAATTCCGGTTGGCGGCAGCGATGCTTCAATATCCTGCTGTAAAAGTTTCAAAACTATTCGCGACTGGCGTACCGGCCCCACCGCCGCCTCCGCACTTTTTTTGGATTTAAAGCCGATGTACAAACTGCCATACAGCGAACCTGCCAAAACCACCATCATTCCCATGGCGGCCAGCAACTCCAGCAGAGTAAATCCTTTTATCCCGGCTTTATGATTCATTTTCAGCTATTTCTGAGGATATACCAGCGTATTCAGAGTTATCATTCGCTCTTGCTGAGCGTCCTCCCAAAATACATTTACCGTAATTTCTTTTAACGACGCCTGTCCCCATTCTACAACCTCAACATTCCAGCGATATTCGGGCCACTCCGGGCTGAAGTCTCCCGTTTGTGACCCGTTGAGATAATCCTGAGTAACCAGCAACTCTGCCAGCTTGTTTTCCGCCAGTGAGCAGGCTTCTACCTGTTGAACGGAATGGTCAGCCAGTCGGACCACCATCCCTATCCCTTTCATGGCCACGGGAATAATGATTGCTATCAGCACAAAAGTAGCCAGAATTTCCAGCAGAGTAAATCCCCGACTGGAATTTTTAACCGAATAAGATTTTGAGCAGATCATTTCCATTCGTTTAACGGATCTTCCAGTTTGGTTATGTAATAATGTTCCGTAGGCGTGGGGCATACAATCGTAACCTCTTCGCCGCTTCGGTTTATCAACCGAATCATACCCTCCTGACAACGTCCGGTGGGATCAAACTCGATATAATACTCCTGCTGGCGTGGAGCAAGCCCCTGCAGTTGCATAGTAGTGCTCTCGGGCAGCCTGAAAATCCGGCCCGGTTCGGTATTCAGCAGTTGATAAACTCCTTCATCCTGCACCGTTAACCAATACAGACCTTCACCTGCATTCAAGTTTAAGCGATACATTTTACCGTCCGCCGCCGCCTGAGTTTGTGCCAATCGGGTCAAAGCCACAATCTGTTCGGCAGCATAACTGGTTTCACGCGAAGCAAAAAATCCTCTCAATGATGGAGACGCTATCGCCAGCAACGTACAAATGATCAGCATCACCAAAACCAGTTCCAGCAGCGTAAAACCGGTTCTAATACTGTGTCCAGTTGACGATGTCATCGTCTCCCCCTTCCTGGCCGTTGGGACCATACGAATACAGGTCGTATCCATAGGTATTATATTGACCAGGATATTTATATATATAAGGTGAACCCCAGGGATCCGTGGAAATTCCTCTCTTGACATAAGGGCCTTTCCATTCCAAAGCGTTGCCCGGCGGCGAAACGAGGACACCCAGCCCCTCCGATACCGTGGGATAACGTCCCATGTCAATTTCAAAGGCGTCCAGTGCCACCTCCAAATTTGAAACGTCCGTATGAGCCGCCGTAATCCGCGCCTGTTCCGATCGTTTGGTAAATTTCGGCACTACCACAGCCGCCAGAACCGTTAAAATCACCAATACCAATAATAACTCAATAAGTGTAAAACCGATTTTATCCGGTCTCGAATAACGATATTTAAATTGCTTGATTTTATGGTATTGCATAGTGCCTGTTACTCCCAATTGCATAACGTTTTATCTTTTAACGAATAAGTTCCTGAAGGTTAAATATAGGCAGCAGCATCCCGATAACCACCGTCCCCACGATGGCCGCCATAATAAATAACAACGCCGGTTCTACTAATGCCACCGTCATACGCAAATGCCGATCTAACTCTTCCTCGTAAGCTCCCGCCAGACGAACCAGTTCCTTGTCGAGTCTGCCCGACTCCTCTGCCACTGCCACCATCTCGATAACCGATGCCGGAAACAACTGCGGACAATCTGACAAACTTTTTGCCAGTGAAGTACCGCTTTGCACCTGCTCGATCGCACCGGTTACGGTTGCGGCCAGGGTTTGATTACCGATGGCTTCCTTTGCCACCTTCAATGAATTTACCAAAGGCACTCCCGATTCAACCAGCGTACCCAGCATCCTGCAAAAACGAACCAAGGCAAAACGCGCCACCCCGATACCAATCAGCGGACAACGAAGAATAAACTTTTCGATCGTCAGCCGACCTTCCTCCCGTACCATGGCCCGCCGCAGGAAAACGGCGATCAACCCCATTAAAATCAAAATGATCAGCCAGTACCTGGTAACCAGCTCGCTGGCGATCACAATCACTCGTGTCAGATCGGGCAACGATCCGCCAAATTCAGCAAAAATTGAGGAAAATCTCGGGATAAAATAGGTCAAAAGAAAAACCAGAATCATCGTGGCCAATATCGCCAAAATAATCGGATACACCAGGGCCGCCTGCACTTTACCTTTCAAATCCTGCTCACGGCTGCGAAACTGCGCAATTTGGCTCAAGACCAGATCGAGAAATCCTCCCGTTTCCCCGGCTCGCACCATCGCAATATAAACCGGTGGAAAGCATTTCGGCCACTGCGCCAAGGCTTCCGCTAAGGACATGCCCTCGCTCACACAATCAAGCACTTGCGCCCATTGCTTCTGGGCCGCCGGATTCGATGCCTCCCGCGCCAAAATATTCAACGCTCGACTTAATGGCACCCCCGCGGCCAACAGATTGGCCAATTCCCGGGTGAACGCTTCCACATCTTTTTTGGAAACACGCATCGACCGAAATGAAAATCGTGTTTGTTCTTCCGCAGGTTTACCCGATTCTTCTACAGATACCGGAATCAGCTTCCTTTCCACAATCCGTTCCAATACATTCGCCCGACTGGATGCGGATATAGTATCAGTTAGTTCCCGTCCCTGGGCATCTAATGCTTTGTATGTGTAGATAGCCATTCTTTTTTTTCTGTTACAACAGATTCCCTTTGGTGATTCTCATGACTTCCTCAACCGTGGTTTGTCCCTGATCCAGATAACGGAACGCGTCTTCACGCAGGCTCTTCATCCCCTGTTGGGCCGCCGTTTTACGAATCTCTCTGTTCGAAACACCTTCGAGAATTTGCCCGCGAATCTCCTCTGTCACAACCATCAACTCGAAGATACCCCGACGACCCAAATATCCGGTTCCCTGACAACTCCGGCAGCCTCGACCGTGACATAGCACTTTAGGCAGGTCTCCTCCAAACTGTTTGCGTAGAATGTCCAGTTCCCCGGCCGACGTTTCTTCCCGACACTCTAAACAGATAAGTCGCACCAGTCGCTGGGCGATAACCGCTTCCAGTGACGATGCCACCAGATACGGCTCAATTCCCATATCCACCAGTCGCGTTAGAGCGCCAGGAGCGTCATTGGTATGCAAGGTGGAAAATACCAGGTGGCCGGTCAGGGAGGCCTGCACAGCTATTTCCGCCGTCTCCAGGTCTCGAATTTCACCAATCAGAATCACATCCGGGTCATGACGCAGAATCGAGCGCAGACCACGGGCGAATGTCAGCCCCGCCTTGGTGGAAACCTGGATTTGGTTCACACCACGCAACTGGTATTCAATGGGATCTTCAATCGTAACGATCTTTCTGTCAATATCATTGATCTGCGCGAGAGCGGCGTAAAGTGTAGTGGTTTTACCGCTTCCGGTAGGACCGGTTACCAGAATGATCCCGTGCGGCAAGGTCATAATACTCTCAAAATTATGACGATCCTCCCCGGACATCCCCAGTTGCTCAGGTCCCAAAAGCATGGTTGTTTGATCCAGCAAACGCAGCACTACCGCTTCACCATGCAGCATGGGAATCACCGAGACCCGCACATCAATTTCCCGCTCAGCAATCCTGATCTTGATTCGCCCGTCCTGAGGCAAACGCTTTTCTGCAATATCCAAAAAACTGAGAATCTTCAGACGCGATACAATACCTCAAAACAGCTGGATTGTGGCAAAACGACTTAAACCGCCAGTCGTAGGGAAAGTAAGTGATATAATTGCGACTATTACCAGCAAGCTGCCGGTTTTTGATATTTGGCCATT